>JACQWM010000029.1 GCA_016209275.1 Candidatus Omnitrophota bacterium | reverse complement strand
AGAATTTTGTTGACAAACACTCAAATTTCGTAGAAAATTGAGTGTATGAAATACATCACTCGGCTGCTGGAGGCGAAGATCCATCACGCGGTGGCGCGCAACAAAAGCGTGCTGCTCTTCGGGGCCAGGCAGACCGGCAAGACGACCCTGGTCCGCCAGTTTGAGACGGCGCTGTCCATCAGTCTGGTCCGCCCGGAGGTTCGGCAGCGGTATGAGCGATCGCCGGACCAACTCGCCGGCGAGGTGGACGCCTTAGCGCGCCGACGGGGCGGGGGACGTCCGCTGGTGGTGGTGGATGAAGTGCAGAAAGTCCCCGCCCTGCTGGATGTGGTGCAGGATCTGATCGACCGCGGTCGGGCCAATTTCGTGCTGACCGGCTCGAGCGCTCGCAAGCTGCGCCACGGGGCGGCGGTCAATCTGCTGCCCGGCCGCGTGGCAACCCTCCGGCTGGATCCCTTCAGTCTGCGGGAGATTCCCGCGCCATCCGTGGAGGAGCGATTGCTGCATGGATCGCTGCCGGGCATCGTGGCGGTGCCGAACCGATCGGATCGCGAGACGGATCTGGAATCGTACGTCACCACGTATCTGGAAGAAGAGGTGCGGGCCGAAGCGCTCGTGCGCCGCATGGGCGATTTCGCCCGGTTTCTCGAGCTGGCGGCGTCGGAATCCGGCAACATTGTTAATACGCGCAAGCTCTCCCAGGAAATCGGCGTGGCGCACACGACGATCGCCGGCTACTACCACATCCTCGAAGACTGCCTGATTGCCGAGCGCATCGAACCGCTGACTCACAGCGCAACCCGCAAGAAGCTGACGAAATCGGAGAAATACCTATTCTTTGACCTGGGGGTTCGGCGTCTGGCCGCGCGCGAAGGTTCCCGGCCGTCCCGCGAGACCTTCGGGCGGTTATTTGAGCAGTTCGTGGGCCTGGAGCTCGTGCGCTGCGCGCATATCCAGCACCCGGCGATGAAAATTCGTTTTTGGCGCGACCCGGACGGCCCTGAAGTCGATTGGGTAATTGACCATGACGGCGCGTACACCCCGGTAGAAGTCAAATGGACGGATCGACCGCAACTCGGCGATGTTCGCGGACTGGAGATTTTTCTCCAGGAATACGCGTCATCGAAGCAAGGCTATCTGGTGTGCCGCGTGCCACGCAACATGCAACTCAGCCGGCGGATCACCGCGGTGCCGTGGCAGTCGACAGACGAGCTGATTTCAGGTTGAGGACATATCCGTTTTCGTCTCTCTAGACGGCTCTCACGCCTCCTCGCAACAATTGATGGTTTCTGCGCATGCTTGATCAGCCAGCCCCCCGCCACTTCGCCGATGCGCTGAAGGTCGCCGAGGTGCGCCTGCTGCTCGCCGCGGTCGCGTGCTTTACCCTCGCCGGCCGCTCGCTGCTGGTGGTCATCGGCTTTCAGATTTATCGGCTGACCCGCCAACCGGCGGCGTTGGGATTGCTGGGGCTCGTCGAGGCGATCCCCGCCATCTCGCTTTTTCTGATCGGCGGCTATGTCGCCGACCATTGCAACCGGCGCCGGATCCTCCTGATCACGCGGTCGGTGTCCTGCCTCTGCGCCATCGCGCTGGCCCTGCTGTCGCTCACCCAGCACGCCGCCTCGCTCATCGGCTTGTACGTCGTGATTTTCATCGCCGGCATTGCGCGCGGATTCGCCGATCCGGCCCATACGGCCTTTGAGGCCCAGGTGGTGCCCAAAACGCTCACCGTCAATGCCTCCTCGTGGATCACCAGCACGTGGCTGACGTGCGCCGCCGCCGGGCCGGCGATCATCGGCTTCGCGTTCGAATGGTGGGGCGCGGTCGGCTCGTATCTGCTGATCGCCGCCGCCTTCGTCGGCTCGTGGCTGTGCACGGCGCTGATCGCCCCGAAGCCGCAGCCGCCGCCGACCGCCGGCGAGCCGCTGCTGGAGCGCATGATCGTCGGGTGGCGGTTCGTGTTCTCTCATCAGCCGCTGGTCGGCGCGATGGCGCTGGATCTCTTCGCCGTCCTCTTCGGCGGGGCGGTGGCGCTGTTTCCGATCTACGCGGATGACATCCTGCGCGTCGGCGCGCGAGGGCTGGGGCTGCTCAACGCCGCCCCGGCGGTGGGCGCGCTCGTGATCACGCTGATGGCCACGCACCGGCCCCCGATCGCGCGCGCCGGCCGCAACCTGCTGCTGGGGGTGGCGGGCTTCGGCCTGAGCATCATCGTCTTCGCGCTGTCCCGGCACTTTTGGCTGTCGATGGCCGCCCTGTTTTTCAGCGGGATCTTCGACGGGATCAGCGTCGTGATCCGCCGCTCGACGGTGCGGCTGCTGTCCCCGGATCATTTGCGCGGCCGCATCGCGGCGGCCAGCTGGGTGTTCATCAGCGCCTCCAACGAGCTGGGCGCGTTTGAAAGCGGCATGCTAGCCTCGCTGATCGGCGTCGTCCCGTGTGTCGCCGTCGGCGGCGTGGCCACGCTCGGCATCGTGGCCGGCACGGCGCTGCTCGCGCCGCAGCTGCGCCGCCTGCGCTTTGATCCGCGCACGCTTGAACGCCGGTGACGATGTGGTGTAGCATGGGACGCAACAGCGCATGCGCCATGTGATCCTGTTCGTGCACGGAATGGGGACGAAACCCTACACGCTGCCGGCGGCGTTTCAGCGCGGCATTACCGAGGCGTTTGCGCGCGGCGTGCGCGAGGCCGGCCACCGAGCGCCCCCGGCGGAGGCGCTGGCGTGGCGCGAAGCGCCCTGGGCCGACGTGGTGCAGCCGGATCAGAATGCGTTGAAGCGCCGGCTGGATGTGCGCGGCAAGCTGCGCGAGTTCATGGTCAGCTCGCTCGGCGATGTGGTGGCCTACGCGAAGCTGCCGTATCCGCCGGATAAATACGGCCAGATTCAACGCCGCTTCGCCGAGGCCATGCGCGCCATCGCCGAGGAGGCCGCCGCCCGTGCGACGACCCCCACGCGGCTGACCATCATCAGCCACAGCCTGGGATCCGTTATCGCCTCGGACGGCGTCTATGAGCTGCAGCAATCCGGCCAGTTTCCTACGCAGCTTGCCCTCGTGAATTTCTTCACGATGGGCTCGCCGATCGCGCTCTTCGGGCTGCGCTACGGGTTGGAGCATTTCACGAAGCCGATCCGCCCGAAGATCTGGGTGAACTTTTTCTACCCGGAAGACCTGGTGGGCTATCCGCTCAAGCCCCTCAACGCCGCCTATCACCAGGCCGTCGACGAAGATCTGCGCCTGGCCCCGGCCTGGGCCTCGGCCGGCCTCTGGCGCGGGATCACGCGCTTGGCCATCGCGCAGGTTCCCTTGCTGCGCTCGCTTGAATCACATAGTTGGTATTTCAGCGACCGGCGCGTGAGCCGCCGCATCGGCGAGCTGCTCGCGCAGCAGTGGAGGTCTTAGCGTAGTAGGAAGCGGCGCGCGTTTGTGCTATAGTGCCGCAGAACGCAAACATAGGGGCTGTTGTTCAGAGGAGGGTTGGATGGTGCTTCGTCCCGATGTCTTCATCGGTCTTGGTTTCGCCGTCGGCAGCCTCCTGGTGGCGGCGCATGCGCGCGCCGAGGAGCCGCAAGCCTCGGCAACCCCAGCCGCCGCCCCCGCGGCAACGGCTCCCGCGCCGGCCGGGATTCAAAACGGCATGATGGTGCAAATCGACTACACGTTGACCGTCGATGGCGCGGTCGTGGATTCCAGCCAGGGCCGCAGCCCCTTGAGCTACGTGCAGGGCCAAGGAGAAATTATTCCGGGCTTGGAAAAACAACTCGCGGGGCTGAAAGTGGGGGATGCGCGTGATGTGACGGTGGCTCCTGAGGAAGGGTATGGCGCGGTGGATCCGCAAGCGTATGTCGAGGTCCCAAAGACCCAGCTGCCGCCGGAGATGACGCCAGCCGTCGGTCTCGCGCTGCAGGGAACGAGCAAGAACGGCCAGCCCTTTCGCGCGACCATCTCGAAAGTGGATAAGGATACGGTGATCCTCAATTTAAATCATCCGTTGGCCGGCAAAACGCTGCACTTTGCCGTGAAGGTTGTGAAGATCTCTCCCGCCAACTAACCACGTTCGTGCCGCCATGGATGTGACCATCCTGCATCCCCGCCTCCAGCTAGATGAGGTGGCGAAAACCTCCGCGCAGGCGTATCACACCGCGCAGCCGTTTCCGCACATCGCCATCGATGACTTCTTCAACCCGCAGCGTTTGGAGCAGCTGCTCGCGGTCTTTCCTGGCCCGAACGACATCGAGTGGCACCAGTTCCGCAGCGCCACCGAGCAGAAACTCGGTTCAACACACGAGGCGCAACTTCCGCTGCCCATTCGGCAGTTTTTGTATCAGCTCAACTCCTCGACTTTCCTGCGGTTTCTCGAGCAGCTCACCGGCATCCCCAACCTGATCCCTGATCCGCACTTCGTCGGCGGGGGCATGCACCAATCCGTCCGGGGCGGCCAGCTGGCCATCCACGCCGATTTCAACAAGCATCCGCAGTGGGGGCTCGACCGCCGCCTGAATCTGCTGGTCTATCTGAATAAAGACTGGCAGGACGCATGGGGCGGCCAGTTAGAGCTCTGGGATCGGACCATGACCACATGCCAACAGAAGATTGCGCCGCGCTTCAACCGTATGGCCATCTTCTCGACGACCAGCACGTCGTACCACGGCCATCCGCATCCGCTGGCCTCTCCCGAGGGTGTGACGCGGAAATCCCTCGCCCTCTACTACTATTCCAACGGGCGGCCGGCCCAGGAGCACACCGCGCGCCACTCCACCCTCTACCGGGTGCTGCCCACCGACGGATTCATCCGCCGCTATGTCAGCCCGTGGGTGCCGCCGATCGCCTATGCGCTGATCGATAAGGCGCGCCACGCATGGACGCCAAAGACGCCTCGCTAGATCGCAAGCACACCGCGATCGCCATCGCCACGTTGGCGGCCCTGGCCGCCTACGTTATCCTGCGATGGATCCTCCGCAGCTCAGCCGCCCTCTATGACGCCCCGTTGCTAGGCATCCTTCTGCTCGGAGGCGCGCCGTTGCTCTACGACATTGCCGGCGGATTGCTGCGCCGCGAGTGGGGATCCGATGTCTTAGCCGCACTCTCCATCCTGACCGCGGTGATCCTGGGCGAATACGTGGCCGGGGCGATTATCGTGCTGATGTACTCCGGCGGCACCGCCTTGGAGGGCTACGCGGTGACGCGCGCCTCCTCGGTCTTGCGCGCGCTGTCGAAGCGCCTGCCGTCGGTGGCGCATCGCAAGCACAACGCGCAGCTGCTCGATGTGGCCCTCGCCGACATCGCCCCGGGCGATACGCTGGTCATTTTTCCGCATGAAATCACCCCGGTGGACGGTGTTGTCATCGAAGGCCACAGCGTCATGGATGAGTCGTACTTAACCGGCGAGCCGTTTGAGATGTCGAAAGCGCCCGGAGCCACGGTCATCTCCGGCGCGATTAACGGCGAGGCCGCCCTGACGATCCGTGCCACCAAGCGCGCGGAAGACTCCCGCTACGCCAAGATCATGCAGGTGATGCGCGCCTCAGCGCAGCATCAGCCGCGCCTGCGGCGTTTGGGCGATCAGCTTGGGGCCTTCTATACCCCGGTGGCGCTGGGGATCGCCATCGCCGCCTGGGCGCTCAGCGGCGAGTCGAGCCGCTTTTTGGCGGTGCTGGTGATCGCCACCCCGTGCCCGCTGCTCATCGCCATTCCCGTGGCGATCATCGGCGCCGTTTCGCTGTGCGCGCGGCACGCGATCATCGTGAAAAAGCCCGTGGTCTTGGAGCAAGTCGCGACGTGCGAAACCGCCATCTTCGATAAAACCGGAACGCTCACCTACGGCACGCCGGTGCTCGAGGATATCATGTGCGCGCCCGGGGCCTTGCGGCAGGAGGTGCTGCAATGGGCGGCGAGCATCGAGCGGTATTCCAAGCATCCCTTGGCGCGCGCGGTGTTGGCGGCGGCCACGAAAGAGCGCCTGGCCCTGCAGGAAGCCTCTCGCATTGAAGAGGTGCCGGGTCTGGGCCCCTCAGGTGTTGTGGCCGGCCATCACGTGCGCATCATGAATCGCGGCAGCTTGACCGCCGAGCAGCGCGCGGCGGCCGGCGCGCTGCCGCCGCCGGCCGGGATGGAATGCCTGGTGTTTCTCGGCGACCAGTTCGCCGCGCTCTTGCGGTTCCGCGATCAGCCGCGCACCGAGGGCCGGTCATTCATCACGCATCTTGGGCCGCGACACGCGCTGCACCGCATTCTGGTCGTCTCCGGGGACCGCGAATCCGAGGTGCGGCATCTGGCCGAGCGCGTGGGTATTGCCGAGGTGTATGCGGAGCAAAGCCCGGAGCAGAAGGTGGAGCTGGTGCGCCGAGAAACCGCTGCGGCCAAGACCCTCATGGTCGGCGACGGCATCAACGATGCGCCGGCCCTGCTGGCCGCCACCGTTGGCATTGCCATGGGCCAGCGCAGCGACATCACCACCGAAGCCGCCGGGGTGGTCATCATGGATTCCTCGCTGATCAAGATCGATCAGTTCTTTCACATCAGCGAGCGCATGCGCCGCATCGCCTTGCAAAGCGCGGTGGGCGGCATGGGGCTGAGCCTCATCGGCATGGGCTTCGCCGCCGCCGGGTATATCGTGCCTGTGGCCGGAGCACTCGCCCAAGAGGCCATCGATTTGCTGGCGATCCTCAACGCCCTGCGCGCCTCGATCCCCCCGAAATCCCTCTCCGACTTTTAGCCGCCCGTGAAAATCCTTGAAAGCATCCCGCAGGAGTGGTATATTTACATTGTACATATGCATGACATTCGCTTCGAGTGGAACAGAACCAAGGCCGCGTTGAATCGACGGAAGCACGGCGTGTCCTTCGAAGAAGCGCAGACGGTGTTTTACGATGAGAACGCCATTGAGTTCTTCGATCCCGATCATTCGGAGCGGGAGGATCGTTTTATCATGTTGGGGTTGAGTTTCACGTTGCGGCTCTTGGTGGTGTGTCATTGCGTCAGAGAGGCGCAGTCAGTGATCAGAATTATTTCGGCAAGACGAGCCACGCGCCACGAAGCGAAACATTACCGGAGGGAAACCCCATGAGAGCAGAATACGAGTTTTCCAAGATGAAGGGCCGCCGAAATCCGTATGCCAGGCTGCTCAAGAAGCCCGTGACGATTCGGCTGGGAGCGGATGTGGTGGAGTATTTCAAGACCATGGGGAATCAGATGGAAGTGCCGTATCAGAATTTGATTAATCTCTACCTCAGGGACTGCGTGCAGTCGCATCGGCGCATTCAGTGGGTGGGGCAGGGTTGAGGGATTTTTTCGGAGAATACCCCTCGTGTTAGCCGATGCGATATAATAGGTCCTACTGCCATGGCGCCGCGCGTGTTTGACGATAATTCGCTCTCGATCGGCCGCACCCCGCTGGTCAAGCTCAATCGCATTGCGCCGTCGGGGGCGACGGTGTTGGCGAAGATCGAGGGCCGCAATCCCTCCTACTCGGTCAAGTGCCGCATCGGAGCGGCCATGGTGTGGGATGCCGAGCAGCGCGGCGCGCTCTCCCCTGGCAAGGCGCTGATCGAGCCGACGAGCGGCAACACCGGCATTGCCCTGGCGTTTGTGGCCGCGGCCCGCGGCTATCCGCTGACGCTGACCATGCCGGAGACGATGAGCATCGAGCGGCGCAAGATCCTCAAGGCCTTCGGCGCAACACTCGTTCTTACCGAAGGGCCGAAGGGCATGAAGGGCGCGATTGATAAGGCTCTGGAGATTCAGCGCAGCGACCCTGCCCGCTACGTGCTACTGCAGCAATTTGAGAACCCGGCCAATCCGAAGATCCATGAAACGACGACCGGCCCGGAAATTTGGGAGGACACCGGCGGGGCCATTGATGTGCTTATCTCCGGTGTGGGCACCGGCGGCACCATCACCGGGGTGTCGCGCTACATCAAGCTCCAGAAAAACAAGAAGATCCTCTCGGTGGCGGTGGAGCCGACGCACAGCCCGGTGATCACGCAGCGGCTCTCCGGAGCGCCCCTGCAGCCTGGCCCGCACAAGATTCAAGGCATCGGGGCGGGCTTCATCCCCGGCACGCTGGATCTATCAATGGTCGACCGGGTCGAGCAAGTGACCAATGATGAAGCCATCGAGTACGCCAAACGCTTGAATAAAGAAGAAGGCATTCTCTCCGGCATTTCCTGCGGGGCGGCCGTCGCGGTTGCGGTGCGGTTGGCCAAGCTGCCGGAATGTGCCGGGAAAACCTTCGTCGTGATCCTGCCGGATTCCGGCGAACGGTATCTCTCCAGCGTGTTGTTCGAAGGCCTCTTCGACCCCGCCACCGGCTTGTAAGCCCGTCCGGCTCATCCCTTCCGTGCGATTGTGCAACATCTCCGTGCGATTGTGTGCGCCCACTGGTAATTTTTCGCACAGATCAGGTATACTTTTGCACAGGAGGATTCGATGGAGCGGCGCATCCTGGTGATTGATGATGAGGAGAACATCGTCAGCAGTTACCGCGAGCTGCTCACCTGCCATCACTTTGCCGTGACAGCGTGCTCCGAGAGTTCCCAAGCCCTCCCCCTCCTGAGAGCCGAAACGTTCGATATCGTCTTGCTCGACATTCGCATGCCCGGCATTGAAGGGACCGATCTGCTGCCGATGATGAAGCGGCTGCGCCCGGATCTGCCGGTCATCCTCGTCTCGGCCTACTGCGATCCCAAGGATGCCAAGCACTATCAGTCGCTGGGCGCGTTTGAAAGCCTTGGCAAACCGTTCAGCCACGAGGCGCTTGTCGATGCGATTGGCCGCGCCCTCGACCACCAGGAACGCATTCCAGTCGAGCTGCGGAGTCTCTCGCTTCGGCAGGGGCGGGACCAGGTCTATCGGAAATTGATTCTGGCCGCGCTGACGAAAACGAATTGGAACCAAGTGAAAGCGTCGGAGCTGCTCGGGGTGAGCCGGTTTTGCCTGATGCGGTGGATGAAAAAGCTCGGCGTGGCGGTCTAAACTCGGTAGGGTTTCTCCAGCCCCAGCTGCTCGCGCAATTGATTGACCTCCCGCTTTAATTCAATCACACGATCCTCGCGGTCCATCGTGATCTGATTGAGCTGTGCGACCAGCGCTTGCTCCCGTGCTAAAATCTGCTCGGCGGCCCGCCGCTGCTCCTCGATGCGGATCGCGGAGGCCAGGATGGCGAAGAGCGCGCGATCCTCGTCGTTGGGAAGCATGTCCTCCCGGAACATCACGCACAGCGATCCTACGCATGCCTCCCCGCATTTCACCGCCTGGCTGACGGCGGTTTTCAGATGATAGAGTGAAACGTGCGGGTCGGTGGTCGCGTACGACGTCGCCGGCAGGTGGCGCACGACGTGCAATTCCTGGCAGCCGTTGAGGATTTCTTCCGTGCCCACGCGCCCCTCGGCCTCAATGCTCCACGGAAACCCGGGCGGCACTTGCCATTGGGCCAGGGCGTAGAGCCGGTCGCCCTCCATCCGGAAATAGACCGCGTAGGCCCCGCCGAGCAGTTGGCCGGCGAGCGCGGTCAGCTGCCGGATATTTTCGATGCCGTCTGAGCCGAAACGCAAAAAGCAGGCGGTCAGCTGCACGAGCCTCTCCGGCGCTCGTCCGGAGTCTGCGTCTTGCGGGGAGACGTTCGCGAAAACGGAAGGTTCGCGAGTCTCGGTGGCGCGATCCTGAGGGCTGTGAGGGCTCATCTGATCTCCTCGTTGCTTTACGAGACCATCGTACCATATTCGCGGGATTTTGTCAAACGTAACTTATTGTGTTACAATGAGTTATGTGAAGTTCTGCTACAGTTGAGCCGGAAAGTGTAGCACAATCGCCCACTCGGGCTTGAGCTAGCCCCTTCAGCACGGCGCAGTAGATAGCGCAACACCGCCCTGGACACCCGCGCGCGGTGCGGTATAATAGGCGCAACAACCGCACCCCACACCGGAGGAGGTTTCTCATGCATCATGCGCAGCGGCGTCATCTTCTCATCGGGCTGATCATCGGGAGTGTCATGGCCGCCACCGCGGCGGCGGTCTGGGCTTCGCCGCAAGAGCTGCAGAGCTTGAAGAAATCGTATCCAGCCAAGGCGTCGGAGTTTTCCTGCAAGACCTGCCATGAATCCGCGGCCGGCAGCGCGAAGAATCTGAATTATTACGGCCGCGCGATGCAAAAATTCATGGCGGCTGTTTCAATCAAGGCGATGACCCCGGAGCATTTCAAGCGGATGGAGGAATACGACGACGACGGCGACGGCGTCTACAACGGCGATGAGCTGAAGGCCGGCACCAACCCCGGCGATCCGGCCTCAAAACCGGGTGCAGAGCCGGCACCGGCCCAAGTTCAAGAGCCGCCGGTGACGTCATCAACCGAGCCGCAACAGCCGGAGAGCGCGGCTATCCCCGTCCCTGAACCTGCCCCGGTTGCGGCAACAGAGCCCGAAGCGCCGGCGATCATCGAAGCGCCGGCGATCGAAGCGCCGCCTGCCGCGGCAAGCGAGCAGCAGCCGGTTGCCACCCAGCCTGCCAAGGTGAAGGACAAGAAGAAGTCGCGCCGTTGGTAACGTCTCCGCCAGCTTAACGGACAGGCAGGCTCGTACGCTTAACCGAGGGAGAATAGGATGCGTTCGTCTCGGCTGTGGATTATCTTAAGCGCTGGTCTTGCGGTTGGTCTTGTGATCGGGTTATGGCAGGGCTCGGCCAACCACAAGGCGACGCTCCAATCCACGACATCGGCTCCTGGCGGCGGCGGCCAGCCGTCCATCCAGGCAGCCCGATTGCCGCAGGACGCGATGGACATCGTCAAGGAGCGGGGCTTAAGCCCGGCCGATGTCTCCGCCGCGGTCGCCACGTTCATGCCGACGGGCAAGCTAGATGAGTATGTGATGTTCGCCTCCGGCGGCCACAGCGGCCAGATGTTCGCGATCGGGCTGCCCTCGATGCGGCTGTTGCGCACCATCGCCGTCTTTACGCCGGAGCCGTGGCAGGGCTATGGCTATGGGGTCAAAGAAAGCCCGATGGGCCATGGGGCCGATGACAGCCGCGCCGGGCTTCCGCCGCTGCGATGGGCCGATACGCATCATCCGGGCTTGAGCGAAACCAACGGCGAGTATGACGGCCAGTACCTCTTTATCGGAGATAAGGCCAACGGCCGCATGGGGGTGATCGACCTGCGCGATTTCGAGACGAAGCAAATCGTCGCCAACCCCGTGTTCGTCAACAACCATGGCGCCGCGTTCGTGACCCCCAACACCGACTACGTGTTCGAATCCTCCCAATACGCTGCCCCCCTCGGCGGCAAGTACGCGCCGATCAGCCAATACCAGCAGGAGTACCGCGGCTTCGCCGCCTTCTGGAAATTCAACCGCGACAAAGGGCGCATCATGGTCGATGAATCCTTCGCTATCGAGCTGCCGCCGTATTGGCAGGATCTGGCCGATGCCGGCAAGCTGGTCAGCGACGGCTGGGTGTTTTTCAACTCGTTCAACACCGAGATGGCGACCGGCGGTGTGGAAAGCGGCAATCCGCCGTTTGAAGCCGGGGCCTCCGAGCGCGACATGGACTACATGCACGTGATCAATTGGAAGAAAGCCGCACAGGTCGTCGCCGCGGGCAAGGTCGACATGATCAACGGCTTCAAGGTGATCCGCCTGCCGGTGGCGATTGCGGAAGGGCTGCTGTATTTCATCCCCGAGCCGAAAAGCCCTCACGGGGTCGATATCTGCCCTGAGGGGACGCACATCGTCGTCGCCGGCAAGCTCGATCCGCACGTGACGATCTACAACTTCAACAAGATTCAAGACGCCATCGCCAAGCAAGATTTCGAAGGCAAAGACTCCTACGGGGTGCCGATCATCCGATTCGATTCGGTGAAGGAAGCCCAGGTGGAGCTGGGCTTGGGGCCCTTGCACACGCAGTTCGACAACCAGGGCTATGCGTACACGAGCCTCTTTCTGGAGAGCGCCGTGGCTCGTTGGACCATGGGCGACTGCAAGTACACAGCGCCGGAGAAACCGTGGAGCCTGGTGAGCAAAGTCCCGGTGCACTTTAACGTGGGGCACATCGCCGCGGCCGAGGGCGACACGGTCAGTCCGGACGGCAAGTATCTCGTCTCGCTGAACAAATGGTCGGTCGACCGATTTCTCAACGTGGGGCCGCTGCTGCCCCAAAACCTGCAGCTCGTCGATGTGTCGAAGTCCGGCGATACTATGCAGGTGCTGTATGACATGCCCATCGGGATGGGCGAGCCGCACTATGCCCAGATCATCAAGGCGGATAAGCTGAAAGCCTGGGAGGTGTATCCTGAGGTCGGCTGGAATCCGCTGGAGCAGGCCAAGAGCGCGGACGCGTCGCTGGAAGGCAAGATCGAGCGCCACGGCGACACCGTCGAGGTCTACACCGCCTCGATCCGCAGCCATTTTGATCCGGAGCATGTCGAGGTGACCAAGGGCCAGCACGTGATTTGGCATATCACGAATTTGGAGCGGACGCGCGATGCCACGCACGGCTTCACGGTGCCGGGGTATAATATCGCGGCCAGCATCGAGCCTGGCGAGACCGCGACGGTGGAGTTCATCGCCGCCAAAGAAGGGGTCTTTCCTTTTTACTGCTTGGAGTTCTGCTCGGCGCTTCACCTGGAAATGGCCGGCTACTTCCTCGTGAAACCCCCAGAGGCCGAGGTTGCCGCCGAGTCCTCCGCCGCGCCAAGTTCCTGATACTCGCCATCCGGTTCGCGTGAGGCGCCATGCCGATTGATCAGCGCCCCATCCCGCGCGCTGGGGGATGGGGTCGCGGTGTGTTTCTGCTCGCTGCAGCGCTGCTCATCGCCTCCGCCTTTCATCCCTACTGGCGGATGCGCGTGTCCGCCCCCCAGTATCCCAAAGGCCTCCATCTCATTATCTATGTCAATCGGCTCGAAGGCGATGTCCGGGAAATCGATTCGCTTAACCACTATATCGGCATGCGAGCGCTCGCCCATGGCGCGAAAGTGGAGCGAGCCATCGCCATCCCAGGGCTGATCCTTGCGGTGCTCGGGCTGCTGCTGGCGGCCGCCGTTCGCCGCCGGTGGGGAAGGCTTGGCGCGCTGCCCACCCTGCTGCTGCCCCCGGTCTTCGCGGCGGATTTGCTCCTCTGGATGCGCGACTACGGATTGAATCTTGATCCGAAAGCGCCGCTGAACCGCGCCGTCAAGCCGTTCGTCCCGAAGATCGTCGGTGAAGGCACGATCGCGCAATTCCACTCATCCGCCGGGTTCGACCTCGGGTTTTGGCTGGCCGCGGGCGCTGCCGGGTTGGTCCTGGCGGCGTTGTGGCTGACCTGGGCGCGCGGCGGGAGCTCGCGGCGCACGATGATCTCCGCCGGCGTAAGTCTTGCCCTGATCCTGGGCGGCTCCGAGGCCTGGGCCAAGACGCTGACGGTGTCGGCTTCCAGCGCGCCAACACTTGCGGCAGCGCTGGACGCTGCCGAGGATGGCGACACGATTGTGGTCGAGGGCGGCGTGCACGCCGGCCCGGTGATCGTGCAGCGTTCGGTGACGTTGATCGGCCGTCACCAGCCGGTGATCGACGGCGGTGGCGCTGGCACGGTGGTGGAGTTGGCCGCTCCCAAGATCCGCCTCAGCGGATTTACCATCCGCCGCAGCGGCGATCTGCTCGCACAGGGCGATACCGGCATCCTGGTGAGGGCGCCGGAGGCGGTGGTGGAAGACAATCAGCTCGATGACGTGCTCTTCGGCATTTCGCTGCGCCGAGCGCCCGGCGCGGTCATCCGCCGCAACCAGCTGCGCAGCCATCGGCTGGCGGTGGCACGGCGCGGGGATCTCATCAAGACCTGGTACAGCGATGACGTGACCATCGCCGACAATCGCATTGACGGCGGGCGGGATTTGGTGCTGTGGTATTCCCGGCGGATTCGAGTGCTGCGCAACAACGTGCGCCGCGGCCGCTACGGCTTGCATTTCATGTATTGCAACGACGCCGACGTGCGGCAGAATCGCTTGGAAGACAACTCGGTCGGCGTCTATCTGATGTACAGCCGCGGGCTGCGGCTGTCCGATAATCGGATCACGCGCAACCGCGGCCCCTCAGGATTCGGGCTCGGCCTGAAAGACATGGAGGACACGCGGATCGACCGCAATCTCATCGCCGACAACCGCGTCGGGGTGTTTCTGGAGCATGCCGCTGTACAGTTTACGCGTAATGTGATCGGGGCGAACGACATCGGCCTGCGGCTGGTTCCCTCCGGGGTCGCCAGCGGATTTTCCGGCAACAGCTTCATGGACAACGGCGAGCAGGTCTCGGTCGACGGGGAATCCGACGCAGCGCTGAATCGCTGGGACGGAAATTTCTGGAGCGATTACCGCGGCTTTGATGCCGACGGCGACGGGATCGGCGACGTGCCGTACCGTCATCTGCGGCTCTTTGAGCGGCTGGCCGATGCGCACCCGGCCTTGCGGCTCTATGCCGGCAGCCCGGCGGCGACCGCGATCGACGCGGCCGCGGCTCTGTTTCCGATTTTTGCGCCGCGCCCGATGCTGGCCGACCTGCATCCGCGCATGCGCCCGATGCCGGCGGCGCCCGCCCCATGAGCACTACCGACTCACCCGCCGCAGCACCGGCGGCCGCCATCCGTGTTGAGCGATTGACGAAACGGTTCGGCGCGCAGCCGGCGGTGGATCAGCTCAGTTTCGAGGTGGCGCGCGGCGAGACTGTCGTGCTTTGGGGCGCCAACGGGGCGGGCAAGACCACCGTGCTGCGCTGCGTGCTGGGCGTGCTGCCGTTTGAGGGATCGATTCGCGTCTTCGGCCATGACGCGGCGCGCGAGGGCAAGGCCGTGCGATGGATGCTGGGCTACGTGCCGCAGGAGCTCGGGCTGCCAGGGGATGCCACCGTCTGGGAAGCCGCGATGCTGTATGCGCAGCTGCGCCGAGTGCCCGCCTCGCGCGCGACGGATGTGCTGCACGCGTGGCAGTTGGGCGGCGCAGCACGGCAGCTCGTGCGCACGCTCTCAGGCGGGATGAAGCAGAAGCTCGCCGTGGCGATCGCGCTGTTGTCTGATCCGCCGATCTTGCTGCTGGATGAGCCGACGAGCCACCTGGATGTGCGCAGCCGCGGAGAGTTCACCGCGCTGCTAAAGCGCTTGCAGGGCGAAGGCAAAACCTTAGTGCTGTGCTCCCATCGCATGAGCGAAGCGATGAAGCTGGCAGACCGCGTGATCGTGCTGGAGCGCGGGCGGGCGGTGCGCTGCGGCACACCGGAGGAAGTGCGCGGCGCCATCAACCGCGAAGCGCTGCTGGGCATCATGGTGCCGCCTGAGCAACACGCCGCAGCGGTCGACGCGCTGAAGCGCCAGGGTCTTGATGTCCACGTGCTGGATATTGAGATCGAATCCGGCCAAGCCCAGCGAAGCTAATTCAAGGATGTGGTCATGGATGCATCGACGGTGTTCATCATCATGCGCAAGGAGCTGCGGGAAGCGCGCCGGCATCGGTGGTTTGCGCTGTTTACGGCGTTGTTTACCGTCCTCTCGTTGGGCCTCAGCGGGTTGGGCCTTTCCGGGCTGGGCGGGTTAGGCATCGCCGGGTTCGGCCGCACGGCGGCGAGCCTGGTCAATCTGATCGTGCTGATTGTGCCGCTGATGGGGCTACTGATCGGCGCCGTCAGCGTGGCCGGTGAGCGCGAGCGCGGCACCTTGTTGACGCTGCTAGCCCAGCCGGTGACGATCGGCGAGGTGCTGCTGGGAAAATTTTTTGGTGCGGCCGCAGCCCTCGGCGCGGTGGTGCTGCTCGGATGCAGTGTGAGCGGGGTGTTGATCGCGCGTGCCGCGGGCCTTAGCGAGATGGGCGCGTATCTGGCCGTGATCAGCCTGACCCTGCTGTTGGGGTGCGTTCACCTTGGGTTAGGTCTGCTGATCTCCGTGCTCACCGGGCGCACCAACACGGCGATGAGCCTGGCGATCGTGGTGTGGCTGGGCGTTGTGCTGCTGAGCGATCTTGGGATGATGGGCACGGCGATCGTGCTGCGCCTGAGTGCCGGGCAACTCTTATGGCTCTCACTCGGCAACCCAGCACAGGTCTTCAAGCTGGCGGCGACGCAAGCGCTGCAAGGCCATCTGGAGGGATTAGGATCCTCAGGGCTCTACGCCGCCTCGGTGCTGGGGGGATGGCTGCTGCCGCTGCTCATCAGTCTGCTTTGCGGGTGGATGGCGTTGACCGTCGGCCTGGCATGGGCAGGCTTTCAGCGTCGAGGCGCCTTATGAGCGGCGCTGCGGCGCGGTCGATTGCTGCGGGGCTGAGCGTCATGGTACTCGGCTGCGGGGGCCCCGCGCTCGATGCGCCCCCGCGCATTCGTATTGGAGAGGATGCGTGCGCCACATGCCACATGATCATCAGCGAAGCGAGGTTTTCAGCCTCAGTGACGCTGGCTGACGGGACCAGAGCGCACTTTGACGACATCGGCTGCCTGACGCGCGGCCTGCCGCAGCGTCAGCAGATCCCGATGCGCATCTGGGTGCATGCGTATCAGGCGCAGCAGTGGCTGCCGGCGCACGCCGCGGTCTTCGTCGAGAGTCGAGAGATGGCGACACCCATGGGTGGAGGGATCGTCGCGCTCTCGACCCTCGAGGAGGCGCAACAACTCGCCTCGGCCACCCATGGACGCGTCCGGACCTTTCAGGAGCTGCTCAACGCACACAAGGAGGAGAAGCGATGACACGCACGCAGGGACGATGGTGGATGATCATGCTCATCACCGCGCTGCTGGCAGGGGCTCGAGGACCGATGGTCTGGGCGGCTGACGGGGCCACGGTCAGCGGCAACGTGGCGTTTGCGGGGACGCCGCCGACCCGTAAGCCGCTGAACTTCGGCGCGGAAAAGCAGTGCGCGATCGCGCATGGAGACCAGATGCCGATGGGCGAAGAAATCGTCGTCAATGGCAACGGCACCTTGAAGAACGTGTTGGTCTACGTCACTAGCACCGTGCCCGGCACGTACGCGCCGCCGGCGACCCCGGTGACCTATGCGCAGACTGGCTGCGTGTTCCTCCCGCACGTGGCGGCCGCCATGGCCGGCCAGCCGATCGAAGTGATCAACAACGACGATGTGCTGCACAACGTGCGCGCGCAATCCAAGCTCGGCCAGCGGTTCAACATCGCCCAGCCGACGAAGGGCATGAAGACCACGAAGGTGATGCAGCAGCAAGAAATCGGCATTCCGCTGAAATGCGACGTGCACTATTGGATGGTCGCCTACCTGCACGTGCTTGCCCATCCGTTCTTCGCCGTCACCGGCGATGACGGCGCATTCACCATCAAGGATCTGCCGCCAGGCACCTACACGCTCGAAGCCTGGCACGAGAAGCTCGGCACTCGGCAGGCACCGATCACGGTGCAGGCCGGCCAGTCGTCTACCGCGGATTTTACGTTCGGCAGCTGAGGTGAGTCGAGCGCGAACAGGCGAACCCCCATGCCTTCTCAACCCGCTACGGCAGCCCTCAGTCGGACCGACCTGCCGCGATTATTCGATGCCTTAACGCGCCGCGGCTACCAGATTATCGGCCCCACCGTGCGCGAGAGCGCCATCGTCTATGACCGGCTCTCCTCGGTGGATGAGCTGCCCATCGGCTGGACCGAAGAGCAGGAGGCCGGGACGTATCGCCTCAAACGCCGCCATGACCAGGCGGTGTTCGGTTTTGTCGTCGGGCCGCAGAGCTGGAAGAAATTTTTGCTGCCGCCGGTCCATCGGCTCTGGAGCGCAGTGAGCGAGCCTGACGGCTTTCGCGTGATTCCTGAACCCCCGGAGGCTCCGCGCCAAGCGCTCCTCGGCGTGCGCGCCTGCGAAATCGCAGCCATTGCGGTGCAGGATCGGGTGTTTCTCCAAGGGCCGGCGGTCGATCCGGTCTATGCCGCGCGCCGCGAGCAGCTCTTCATCATCGCCGTCAACTGCACCCAGGCCGGCGGGACGTGTTTTTGCGTCTCAATGAAGACCGGCCCCAAAGCCACCACAGGCTTTGATCTCGCCCTGACGGAAATTCTCACCACAGACCAGCACTATTTTGTACTCGAGGTCGGCAGTCCGCGCGGAGAAGAGTTGGTGCGCGAGCTCGCCCTCCCAGCCGCCAGCGCCGAGGACCTGGCCCAGGCTCAGCGCGGCTCTGAGCAGGCCGCCAAGCAGATGGGGCGGCAGATGGATACCACCGGCATGAAAGAGCTCTTCTATAAAAATTATGAGCACCCGCGATGGGATGATGTCGCCTCGCGCTGCCTGGCTTGCGCGAACTGCACGATGGTCTGCCCGACCTGCTTTTGCACGACGGTGGAGGATGTCTCGGATCTCTCCGGCAAGCAGGCCGAGCGCGTGCGCAAGTGGGATTCGTGCTTCACCGCGGATTTTTCCTATCTCCACGGCGGCAGCGTGCGCTCATCGATCCGCTCCCGCTACCGCCAATGGCTGACGCATAAGCTCGCGACGTGGATCGATCAGTTCGGCACGTCAGGCTGTGTCGGCTGCGGCCGGTGCATCACCTGGTGCCCGGTGGGCATCGACCTGACCGAAGAAGTCAAAGCGCTTCGCGCCAATTCACAGGAGGACACCGGCCATGCAGGAACAACCGCTTGACGCCTTTCTCGCCGCACATCCGTTTTTCAAAGAGTTGGACCAGGCGTATCTGCATTTGCTGGCCGGCTGCGCGTCGAACGTCGTGTTTCAGCCGGGACAATACCTGTTTCGCGAAGGCGATCAAGCGAATCGATTCTTCGCGATTCGCCAAGGGAAGGTTGCGCTTGAGATCGCCGTGCCTGGCCGCGTCGCGATTACCATCGAAACGTTGGATGATGGTGATGTCCTTGGCTGGTCGTGGATCGTCCCGCCGCACACCAAGCAGTTTGACGCCCGGGCAGTTGAGTTGACGCGAGCGCTGGCCTTCGACGCCACCTGTCTGCGCGGCAAATGCGAGCACGATCCCAAACTCGGCTTTGAGTTGATGAAACGCTTCACCCAGCTCCTTGGCCAGCGTTTGCAAGCCACGAGGTTGCAACTCTTGGATGTCTACACAAGTAGCGCCTAATCCCACGATCGCAACGCGCGAGGATCCGATGGTGCCGCGCGTGTTCAAGGTCCAGTCGGTACGCCGGGAAACCGCTGATACCTCAACACTGGCGTTGCAGCCCGTCCCCCCGGCCCGCCACGTGTCGGGGCGGGCGGCACGGGTCGGGCCGGGGCCGTCTGATGGCGCCGCTTCCTGCGCGTTTTCGCCGGGGCAGTTCAACATGGTGTACGTCTTCGGCGTGGGGGAGATCCCGATTTCGATCAGCGGCAGCCCTCGGCAGCCGCAGCATTTCATCCATACGACCCGGGTCGTGGGGGCGGTGACGAAGGCGTTGTGCGGGTTAAAGCGAGGGGCCGCGGTCGGCGTGCGCGGGCCCTTCGGCAGCGCGTGGCCGCTGCGCGAAGCCGAAGGCCATGATGTCGTGATCGTCGCCGGCGGCATCGGGCTGGCCCCGCTGCGGCCGGCGGTGCTGGAGCTGATGGCCCATCGCGATCGCTATGGGCGCATTGCGCTGCTCTACGGCACGCGCAGCCCCGAGGACATGCTCTTCCGCAAAGAGCTGGAACGGTGGCGCGGGCGATTCGATCTGGAGGTGCATGTCACCGTGGATCGGGCCACGGCCGAGTGGCGCGGGCATGTGGGCGTGGTGACCGCGCTGTTCCATCGCGCCACGTTCGACCCGTCCAACACCATGGCGATGATGTGCGGGCCGGAAGTCATGATGCGTTTCTCCGCCCGCGAACTGATCAAGCGGGGAGCGACGGTTGATCGCATCTTCGCCTCGATGGAGCGGAACATGAAATGCGCCATCGGCACGTGCGGCCATTGCCAATTCGGCCCGATGTTCATCTGCAAAAACGGCCCGGTGCTGCCGTATTCGGCGTTGCATTCGTGGATTGAATGGCGGGAAATTTAATATGCGCGCGCGTACGCCGAAACGGCCGAAACTGGCCGTCTGGAAATTCGCCTCATGCGACGGCTGCCAGCTCAGCCTGCTCGATTGCGAAGATGAGCTGCTCGCCATCGCTGGAAAAGTCGAGATCGCCAATTTTCTTGAAGCCTCGCGCGCGGTGGTCAAAGGGCCGTATGACCTGTCCTTGGTGGAAGGCTCGATTACGACTCCGCATGACGCCCAGCGCATCACGCAGGTGCGCAAGGCGTCCAAATTCCTGGTGACGATCGGGGCGTGTGCCACCGCCGGCGGGATCCAAGCGCTGCGCAACTTCGGCCACGTGCGCGAGTTTCTCTCGGTCGTCTATGCCAAGCCGGAATACATCGAAACGCTGGCGACATCGACGGCGATCGCCGAACATGTGAAGGTGGACTTTGAGCTGCGCGGCTGCCCGATCAACAAGCAGCAGCTCGTGGAAGTGCTCAGCGCATTCTTGAAAGGGCGCAAACCAAATGTGTCGTCGGCCAGCGTGTGCATCGAATGCAAGCGGCGCGGCACCGTCTGCGTGATGGTGGCCCAGGGCATTCCGTGCCTTGGGCCGGTGACGCATGCCGGCTGCGGGGCGATCTGTCCCGCGTACCATCGCGGCTGCTACGGATGCTTCGGACCGAAAGAGGCCGCGAACACCGCCTCGCTCAGCCGCCAGTTGACGGTGCTCGGTGTGAGCGAGGAGCAACGGCAGCGCCTGTATCGGACCTTTAACGCCAACGCCGAGCCGTTTCGAACCGAAAGCGCCCATGCATAAGACAATTTCGGTGGGGGCCTTAGCCAGGGTCGAGGGCGAAGGGGCTTTGCTGATCAAAATCAAAGACCGCGCGGTCACCGACGTGCAATTGAAGATCTATGAGCCGCCGCGGTTCTTTGAGGCGTTTCTGCGCGGCCGGGATTTTACCGAGGCCCCGGACATCACCGCGCGCATCTGCGGCATTTGTCCGATCGCGTATCAGATGAGTGCTACGCATGCGATGGAGGATGCCTGCGGGGTGACGGTGGATGGACAATTGCGAGCGCTCCGGCGGCTGATCTACTGCGGCGAGTGGATCGAAAGCCACGCGCTGCACATCTTTTTTTTGCACGCCCCGGATTTTCTAGGGTGCGAGGATGCCATTCAGATGGCGAAGGCGCATCCGCAGATCGTGGAGCGAGCCCTCCGTTTGAAAAAGGCCGGTAACGCGATCATGTCGCTCATCGGCGGCCGGGAAATCCATCCCATCAACGTTCGCGTCGGAGGATTTTACCGGGTGCCGACACAAGCGGAGCTCGGCCCGCTGGCCGAGGAGCTGAAATGGGCTCGCGATGCCGCCCGCGAGACGGTGGCATGGGTCGCGAAGCTTTCGTTTCCAGAATTTTCCCAGCCGTATGAATACGTCGCCCTGAGGCATCCCGATGAGTATCCGTTCAACGAGGGCCGCCTCGTCTCGAACAAAGGACTGGATATTGCTGTCAGCGACTTTGAGCAGCATGTCGTCGAAGAGCAGGTACCGCACTCGAATGCGCTGCATGCGAAATTACAAGCCCGGGGGTCGTATCATGTGGGTCCGATGGCCCGCTACAGTCTCAACTTTGATAAGCTGTCCCCGATCGCCCAGGAGGCGGCGCGGAGTGCTGGGCTTGGTCTGACATGCAATAATCCATTTCAAAGCATCATCGTCCGGGCGGTGGAAGTCCTGTATGCCTGCGATGAAGCGCTGCGGATCATCGATGCGTATGAGCCGCCGCCGAAGCCATTCGTGCCGGTTGAACCCCGCGCAGCGACAGGATTCGGCTGCAGCGAAGCTCCGCGCGGCATCCTGTACCATCGGTATCAATTGGATGCCGAGGGGCACATCGTGGAGGCGAAGATCGTGCCGCCCACCTCGCAGAATCAGCGCATGATTGAAGAAGATTTGCGAACATTCATCCCCCCGCGCATTGACCTTCCCGACGATCAGCTGCAGTGGCAGTGCGAGCAGGCGATCCGCAACTATGATCCGTGCATTTCCTGCGCGACCCATTTCCTGAAACTCACCGTTGAACGCTAAACACACGGTCATTATTGGGATCGGCAACGCGTATGCCGGCGATGACGCCGCAGGTCTGCTGGCTGCGCGGCGGCTGCAGCCGCTGGTGGGGAAAGCGGCCATCATTCAGGAAGCCGGCGGCGAAGGGATCAGCCTCATGGCGCAGTGGCCCAAGACAGCGCGCGTCATTCTGATTGACGCGGTGCGATCAGGCTCGGCCGCCGGCACCGTGCATCGCTTTACCGCGCATGATCAGCCGCTGCCGGTTCAGGTCTTCGGGTCCTCGTCGACACATGCCATTGGAGTGGCTGAGGCGGTGGAGCTGGCGCGGGCGATGGGCCGGCTGCCGGCCGAGCTGATTGTCTACGGCATCGAAGGCGAACGGTTCGACGCCGGTACGACCATCAGCCCATCGGTTACCCAGGCCATTGACCGCGTCGTCACATCGATCGCGCGCGAAGTCCTGTAGCAGCTTGATATTTCTCACACAATTGAGTAAAATTACTCATAGAGCTAACTATCTATGTATAAACGAGATATTACAAAGATCATCAGCCATCGGTTGGGTGAACCGCGGCGTTTTGTGCAGGTGATCACCGGGCCGCGCCAGGTGGGCAAGACGACTGCCATCCAGCAGGTGCTCAGTGAGCTTACGATGCCGTCGCATTATGCCGCCGCCGATCTGCCGGCTCCGCCCGCGACTGAATGGATTGCGCAACAGTGGGACCGCGCGCGGATGCAATGCCACGCCGGAGCCCCGGCGGTCTTGGTGCTCGATGAGGTGCAGCGCGTATCCCACTGGTCGATCGAGGTCAAGCGGCTCTGGGATGAAGATGCGCGTCTGAAGCGTCAATTACACGTCGTGATTCTTGGCTCCTCGTCGTTGTTGGTCCAGCGCGGGTTGGAGGAAAGTCTGGCCGGACGCTTCGAGGTCATCCGGTGCCCTCAGTGGTCCTGGACCGAATGCCGTGACGCCTTCGGCTGGTCCCTGGATCAGTACGTGTACTTCGGCGGCTACCCGGGCGCTGCCGCGCTGATCGCTGATGAGCTGCGGTGGCGCCAGTATGTGCAGGATTCGCTGATCGAGACCGCCATCTCGAAAGACATCCTGCTGCTCAACCGCGTCGACAAACCTGCCCTGCTGCGCCAGCTCTTCGTGCTCGCCTGCGAGTACGGCGGGCAAGTCCTGTCGTATCAAAAAATCCTGGGCCAATTGGCTGATGCCGGGCATACCGAAACATTGGCGTCGTATCAGCGCCTGTTGGAATCGGCGTTCCTGCTGCGCGGTCTGCCCAAGTGGTCGGGGTCTGCTGTCCGCCGACGAGGCTCAAGCCCGAAATGGCTGCCGCTGAGCACGGGATTGATGACCGCCCTGAGCAACCAATCCTTTGCAGAGTGGCGGGCGGATCCGCAGCGATGGGGACGGTTGGTCGAAGTGACGGTCGGCGCGCATCTGGTCAATCGCGGTGCGAGCGAAGGGGTCGAGGTGTTTTATTGGCGGGAAGGGAACGAGGAGGTGGATTTCGTGGCGCGCAAGGGTGCTGGTGTGACGGCGATTGAGGTCAAAAGCGGATCGCGACGGATGGCGCACCCAGGCCTGACGGCGTTCATCAAGCGCTACCCCGTCGCCAAGACCATCACGGTCGGCGGCTCAGCGTTGAGCGTGCAGCAGTTTCTCGAAGCCCCGCTCGCGCAGGGCACGCTTCTCGGCTCTGGCGGAGAAAAGTAGTGACCGCCGCCTTGAAACTCCTGACTCCGCCTGAGCTATCTGTAACATGAGCACCGTCCAGGATTTTCCAAAAACTGAGCGTATCCATGAATCGCTGGACTACCAGACACCACAGCAACATCTGGAGGTCATTGCACGTCGAGCGAACAGATGAGTGCCAAAAAATATACATGCCCGTGTCTTACATTGCTCGAGCACGAAGCTGTCAGTCTTCGAGCGCTCGAGGAACGATATCGAGAAACCGCACGCTATGAGGTCAGCGAGGAGCGTGTCATCAAGAATCTCAAGCACTTCCTGACCAAGGCGAGGGGTGTTTCGAAATGACGCCGCATGATACACACGCGCTCGTAGAACAATTGGCTGCGTATGGTTACCCCCTCATGAGGCCCGTGCGTCGCAGCGATCCTGAAACGGTGCTCGAACGCCTGTTGCGACAGCGGGAAAGCCGCATCGTAGAGGGCTTCGCAGTCGTTCTCCTGAACGCCCTGCGTGAAAAGACGAATCTGCGATGGGAGTCACCCAATTGGAACCCAGAGAAAGCGCTGGGGGTGATGAGGTCACAGCGTCTCGCCCGTTTATTAGCGCTCAGTTACGTCCTCTTTCGGTTGTTTGGCCTGGAGAAGAGTTTGCAAGAGCGTGCGCGGACGCTGCTCTTCAAGTGCAAGAATGGAGAGGACACCCTTCGGAATGTCGAATCACACTTCCTGAAATCAGAGCCGCTGGCCATGAACGGTTTTGAGCTGTCCACGGAACGACTGAAAAATACCTTCCGGACGTATTATGTTAACGCGCGGGAGGGAGTGGAGGACAGGGAGAAGACGCATGCCTTGGAATTTGAACTCTTGCTCTCCGAGCTCTTCACGCCTCGTCAAAAAGAGTTGTTACGAAAGCGAGCGGAGGGCGCAGAGATGACCAATACGGAGAAAACGTATTTCTACAGAACGGTCAGCAAGCGCCTGAAAGCACTCGCCAATGAGGAAGTCCACGAACTGGCGCGCAGGCTTCTTCGGAGGTAGGCTCATGACTTCAACCACGTTGACACAGCCTGCGATTCACCCTCCTTCGCCGGAGGCTTCGGAGCGGTTCCGCCCCACGGGCAAGCACGTGGGGCTCCAGCGCCGGCGACTGACCATTACCGGTGCGGTGCAGGGGGTGGGATTCCGTCCGTTTGTCTACACGTTAGCGACGCAGTTGCGGCTCTCCGGATGGGTCGTCAATACCCGCCACGGCATATCGCTTGAAATTGAAGGCTCGCCTGAGCAGTTGGAAACATTTCAACAGCGGCTAGGCGCTGAGCTGCCAGCCCCGGCGGCGATTGAGACCATCGAGGCGCAATCCATTGGCGCAGAGGGCGGGGCGCAGTTTGTTATTCGGCCAAGCGATGACCAAGGCGCACCGACAGCGGTCGTGCTGCCGGATCTGGCGACGTGCGAGGCGTGCCTCGTCGAATGTTGTGATCCGTCCAATCGCCGGTTTCGCTATCCGTTCATTAACTGCACGCATTGCGGGCCGCGCTTTTCGATCATTGAGCAATTGCCGTATGACCGGGCGAAGACCACCATGCGGCGGTTTGCCATGTGCAATGATTGCCGCGCGGAATACGACGATCCGATGAATCGCCGGTTCCATGCCGAGCCGAATGCGTGCCCGGCATGCGGCCCGCAGCTTCAGCTTTGGGATGCGGCCGGCGGAGTGATCGCATCGCGCGATGAGGCGCTCATCCGCGCAGCGCAGGCGATTCGCGACGGCCGCATCGTGGCGGTCAAAGGGCTTGGCGGTTTTCATCTGATGGCGGATGCGCGAAATGAAAAGGCGGTGCAGCGGTTGCGCTTGCGCAAAGGCCGGGAGGCCAAGCCGTTTGCGCTCATGTATCCGTCAATGGAGATGATTGAAGCGCATGCCGAGGTCACAAAAGATGAACGGTACGTGCTCCAGTCGACCGTGGCTCCGATCGTCTTGGTCCGTCGCCGAAGAGAACACATCCAGATCGCTGAGGCGGTAGCACCCAAGAATCCATGGCTTGGCGTGATGCTGCCGATGACAGCACTCCATCATCTGCTGCTGCGCGAGCTAGAATTCGCAGTCGTGGCGACTAGCGGCAATCTGTCGGAAGAGCCGATCTGCACCGATGAGCGCGAGGCCTTGCAGCGATTAGCCTCGGTGGCGGATGTCTGGCTGGTGCATGACCGGCCGATTGCGCGCCATGTGGATGATTCGGTGGTGCGTATCGTGGCCAATCGGCCGCTGCTGTTGCGCCGAGCGCGCGGCTACGCGCCGCTGCCGGTGAATCTTGCTGGTGAGCCACCACCATGTCTTGCGGTCGGCGCGCATCTGAAAAATACCGTGGCCATCGCCGTCGGAGACCAGGCGGTGCTGAGCCAGCATCTTGGGGATTTGGAAACGCCGCAGGCGATTGACGGCTTCACGCGCGCCATCGAATCGTTGCAAACCTTTTATGCCACGATGCCAACGATGATCGCGTGTGATCTGCATCCAGACTACGAGTCCAGCCGGTGGGCGAAGCGGCAGGCGCGGCCGGTTGTGCCGATCCAGCATCACGTGGCGCATGTGCTCTCGTGCATGGCGGATAATGAGCTCTCCGACGCTGTGCTTGGCGTAGCTTGGGACGGCACAGGATTGGGTTCTGACGGCATGATCTGGGGCGGAGAATATTTTGCCGTCGATGACAGGAAAGTTGAGCGGGTAGCGCACCTTCGGCCGTTTCGGCTGCCGGGCGGGGAGCAGGCGATCCGCGAGCCGCGCCGCAGCGCGTTAGGATTGCTCATCGCGATGGAGCCTGATACGCTAACGCTATTCCCGCGGCTGGCACCCATCGCAAGCCTTACCGATCGCGAGCGCGCGGTACTGGCCGCCATGCTTTCGCGCGGTGTGCAATCGCCGTGGACCACGAGCATCGGCCGCCTGTTTGACGCGGTCGCGTCGCTGCTCAATCTGCACCACGGACGTCAATTCGAAGGCCAAGCCGCGATGGCGCTTGAGCATGCCGCCGAGCGCGCTGAGACAGACGACAGCTATTCCATGCCATTGATCCCTTGCACGATATTCCACGAGGCGAATTTCCATCAGCAGCTGGATTGGGAGCCGCTGGTCAGAGGGATTCTTTCGGATCTTAAAATGCTTGTGCCGCCCGCCATCATCGCCGCGAAGTTCCACAATGCGTTGGCAGAAACGATCGTCACGGTCGCGCATCATCTTGGATTGCCGCGCGTTGTGCTCAGCGGCGGCTGTTTCCAAAATCGCGTGCTGACTGAGCGCGCCATTCTTCGCTTGCGCCGCGAAGACCTTGAACCATTTTGGCACCGTCAGGTACCTCCCAACGATGGTGGTATTGCGCTTGGGCAGTTGGCCGCGGTCGCACGAAGCCGATCGGTGTCGTGATGTGCCTTGGCGTTCCTGGGAAAATTCTTCAGATTACGGAATCAGCAGGGGTGGCTCGCGCCGGTGTCGTGAGTTTCGGCGGGATCACGAAACAGGTGAACCTGTCGTTTGTGCCAGACGCCCACGTGGGCGACTTTGTCATCGTGCATGTGGGATTCGCCATCAGCAAGGTGAATGAGGCAGAAGCCACCCGCGTATTTGACTATTTGCAGCAGATCGATGAACTGAAGGAGCTCGCACCGCGCGATGCGATTTCTTGACGAGTATCGCGATGCGAAAGCCATCCGTGGCATCGCTTCGGCGATTACGAAGATCACCAAACGCCCTTGGACGCTCATGGAAGTCTGCGGCGGCCAGACCCATGCCATCGTGCGCTTCGGTATCGATGAGTTGCTGCCGAAGCTCATCACATTGGTGCACGGGCCGGGCTGCCCGGTGTGCGTGACGTCGGTTGAGCTCGTCGATCAAGCCATCGCCATTGCGCAGCGGCCCGAGGTGATCTTCTGCAGCTTCGGCGACATGCTGCGCGTGCCGGGCACGTCCCAGGATCTGTTTGCGGCGAAAGCTGCCGGGGCGGAGGTGCGCATCGTCTATTCCCCGGTGGATGCGGTCGCCCTTGCCCGAGAGCATCCGGATCGCGAAGTGGTCTTTTTCGCCGTGGGATTTGAAACCACCGCGCCCTCAACCGCGATGGCGGTGGTGTTGGCTTCGCAGCAGCATCTGACGAATTTTTCGATGCTCGTTTCGCATGTGCTGGTTCCACCGGCGATGGAGGCCGTGCTCTCCTCGCCTCACAACACCGTCCAAGGATTTCTGGCGGCCGGCCATGTCTGCGCCATCATGGGGTACACCGAGTATGAGCCGATCGCCGCCAGGTATCGCGTGCCAATCGTCGTCACCGGGTTTGAGCCGTTGGATATCCTGCACGGCGTGCTGATGTGTGTTGCGCAGCTTGAAGAGGGCCGGGCCGAGGTCGAAAACCAATACACGCGCGCGGTGCGGCGCGAGGGCAATGCGCAGGCGATGTGGGCGATCCGCGAAGTCTTCGAGATCGTGCCGCGCAAATGGCGAGGCATCGGCCCGATTGCCCGCAGCGGGCTCGGATTGCGAGCGCCCTACGACGCGTTTGATGCGGCGCTGCGGTTCGACGTCGCAACGCTGAGCGCGGAGGAATCCTCTGAGTGCATCAGCGGCCTGATCCTGCAAGGCATCAAGAAGCCGATCGAATGTCCGGCGTTCGGAACACGATGCACGCCGGAGCGTCCCCTGGGAGCCACCATGGTCTCATCGGAGGGAGCCTGCGCGGCGTACTATCGGTATCGGCGGCCGGCCGCCGCACCATCGGAAGCCGTCGCATGAGCCTCACGACAGGATTTCCGCTGGCCTGCCCCATTCCGCTGACAGACTACCCAACTGTGCTCTTGGGCCATGGCGGCGGCGGCAAGCTCACGCAACAATTGATTGAGCGCCTCATGCTGCCTGCGTTCAATAATCCCTGGCTTGGGATGCGGCATGATGGAGCCGTGATGGATCTTCAGGGGGTTCGGCTGGCCTTCACCACCGACTCGTACGTCGTCCAGCCGTTGATCTTTCCCGGTGGCGACATTGGCCGGCTTGCGGTCAACGGCACGGTGAATGATTTGGCGATGTGCGGGGCTTGCCCACTCTGGCTGAGTCTTGGGTTTATTCTAGAAGAAGGGCTGCCGATGGAGACCCTCTGGCGCGTGATTCAGTCGATTCAGCACGCGGCGAAGTCGGCCAACGTCTCGGTCGTCACCGGTGACACCAAAGTGGTCGAGAAGGGCAAGGGCGACGGGTTGTTCATTAACACCTCAGGTGTCGGAGTCGTGCCTGCCGGTGTGGTGATTGCTCCGAGTCAAGTGCGGGCAGGGGATGCAGTGCTGCTCTCGGGTGATCTGGGGCGTCATGGGATTGCGATCATGGCGGTGCGCGAGGGATTGAATTTCGAGACGACCATCGAAAGCGACACAGCACCCCTGGCCGATCTGGTCGCACGGCTGCTGGCGGCGAAGATGCAGGTGCATTGCCTGCGCGATTTGACGCGCGGCGGGCTGGCCAGCGGCCTGATTGAAATCGCGCACGCTGCCAAGGTCTCTATCGACATCGATGAAACCGTGCTGCCGATCCAAGAAGAAGTCCGCGGCGCGTGCGAGTTGTTAGGGCTGGATCCGCTGTATGTGGCGAATGAAGGACGGTGCGTGGCCTTTGTCGCCGCCGATGACGCCTCGCGGGCGTTGGAGCTGATGCGCTCGCATCCATTGGGGCGCGATGCCACCCTCATCGGGTATGTGGCGGATGCCGCCCCATCGCAGGTGACAGTTCACAACGCCATTGGCTCTCAACGGATGCTCGATTTGTTCAGCGGCGAGCAGCTCCCGAGGATTTGCTGATGAGGGCGGTGCGACAGCGCTGCGAGTGGGGTGATTGGAGCCGCCAGCCCGAGATCATGATGAGCTATCATGACACCGAGTGGGGGGTGCCGCTGCATGAGGATCGCAAGCTCTTTGAGTTCCTGATTCTTGAAGGCATGCAGGCGGGTTTAAGTTGGGTCACTGTCCTGAAAAAGCGCGAAGCGTTTCGAGCCGCCTTCGATCAATTTGACCCGACGAAGATCGCCCGCTATGGCCGGCCGAAGATCCAGGCACTCCTGCGCGATGCCGGCATTATCCGCAACCGGCTGAAGATCGAAGGGGCGATCGCCAATGCCCGCGCCTTCCTCGAGGTTCAAGAAGCGCAGGGCAGTTTTAGCCGTCTCATGTGGCAATTCGTCGACGGCAAGCCGATTGTCAATCGCTGGCGGCGGATCAAGGATCTGCCAGTGACGACGAAAGCATCGGAGGCGATGAGCAAGAAATTGAAGCGTCTTGGCTTTCGCTTCGTCGGCTCGACCATCTGCTACGCGCACATGCAAGCGACCGGCATGGTCAACGACCATGTCATCTCCTGCTTCCGCCATTCCGAGATCGCCAGAGGTGGTTTCATTTAGTGGGATTATTAGCTCACTAACGTTAGCTCCACTGGCATCTCGTCCCATGTCCGTCCCTTGAGGAGTCTTCCGGCAGCTTTTTTGCCTACCCGTCGTCCGTCGGGCGTGTGGGCACCCCATTGCTTGAAGAAAAACTTAACGCAATGCTGTCTGCATTGTTTCAGGATTGCGTAGACCCATTCAGGATTCATAGGACGCGCAGAAGGACCGCTCTCGCCACCGACGATGACCCAATGTATCCCTTCAAGCAGCGAGCTATCGAGCTCCACTGGCCCAAGCATCGGCTCTATTGAGAGAAAGCGAATCTTCGCCGGAACGTGTTGCAGATCACGAATGCGTGAGACGTAGGCCTGCGTTTCCACAGATACGCCTGCCCAGACGTGCTCCGGCCAGACGTGTTTGCCGTTCGGGGGATAATCGCTCGAGCAGAAGTATGTGTTTGACCACGCTCTCATCCGCTCAGGACGCTTTGTCAAAAGCTGAAAAATGTGCCAGTTCGCCTGTCGCATGACATCGAAGACCTTACCGATAAACTCGTCTGGCACATCCTTGTGAAACAGATCAGACATAGAGTTGACGAAAATCTTTCGCCGCTCCTTCCAGCGAAGCGGCAACTCTAGTCTCTCCGGCCAAAGTCTTAGATTAAACCCCTGCTCGTAGGGATGCCCCTTGATACCCCGCCATCGCTCCGCGAATGCCTCCGCATAGCAGTGCTTGCACCCCGGGCTAACCTTTGTGCAACCGGTTACAGGATTCCAGGTCGCATCCGTCCATTCAATTGATGAATATTCTGCCATTACTTTCCCTTGTTCTTATACTTTCGGAAGATATGATCAACTATGGTCTTCGCAACGGGCTTTTGTGAGGCAAAGAAAAGGTAGATGAGGCTGCGGTCAAATCATCAACGTATCGATCGCAAGCGTCGCATTTCTCGACCACGATCCACGGCTCCTTCCGCGCCAGAATCTTACACGAGGGCATGGCAGGGGCCAGCACTCCACTCCCGCCGCAAGCATGACATCGATTTCGGATTTGCCCGCCGCTCATTCCCGATACCTCCTCGAAAATCACTTGGGCCCAATCATCCAGCGGTTGCCTACTAACCTAACCAAACCCTGCTTCTTATGCGTCCAAGTGTTTCTTGATCACAGCCTTGACGTAGTCTGGCATATGTTGTTGAACAATTTCGGTGCGCCTCTTAAGGCGCTCGTAAACCTCCACTTCATGGTCAGTCCAGATCACATCAAGTCTTCTGATGCGTCTCAGGGCTATGTGTTTATAAGACTCTGGGCTGGCCCAGTAGCAAGAGAGACAGACTTGGGGAGATTTTTGTTCCAGCCAATTTGAACAATGCTCACACGACCACGATTTCGCTCTATTACAGGAACCACAGATCAGCATGTACTCACGAGGATGTCGCATTTCGGATGCCGCATCCCCAGATACTTCATACGGAATTCGATGATCTACCTGGAGGTATCTTTCTTCGTACTTCTCCAGACAGATATAACAGCGGCAACTGGATTCCTTGACCAGCTTTTTCTTAAATAGCTTCGAAAATACTTGCCTGCCGTCTATTCGGTCTTCTCGAACTTTACTGAAATCGGCAAACCTGTAAGCTGCGATGCTCCGACCCCCCTTACTCTTGACTCGAACGGTCTCAAGCGGAATTCCTTGTTCCCGTACGTCGCGCGCGGCTCTCGGAGGATGGCTATATCCATATTTTGACTCAAGCTCTTCTGTGGTTATAAAGCCATGTTTGAGGATATGCTCAATAACGATTCTTGGGCGCTTGTTCGTAACGGCTTTTAGCGCCTCTAAGAATTTCGCAGGAAGTTTCTGTCCTTTCCTCATAAGGCCTCTGCGAAGATCAGCTGTTCTTGAGGCTCAAGAGGCTGAGTTGTCGGAGTTAACTTCTCAAGCACGGCGACCAATGAAGGAGACAAATAGATGGATTCATAAGTTCTTGCGTTTCGCCCGAGCAAAGTTGATTGAGTTGATCTTCCGGCATCGACTTCGATGTGCGTTAGAGTAAGATTCTTCGGAAGGGGACGCCCGTATTTTTTCGAACCAGTCCGTCCATCGTAACTCAAAATATAAAAGATCTTCCTGTCGTTAAGGTTCTGAAGAGCTTTGACAAAAAAATCAAACGCAACTTTGCTAATGTATCTCTGATCCCTCTCACCACAAACCCCTTGATATGGAGGATCCATATAGATAACATCATCCCGTTTAACGTCTCGAAGTACATCTAAGTAGTCCCTGCACGTAATTTGTGTCTTGTCGGCGAGGAGCCGAGATGCCCTTACGACGTGTGCCCGCATCGTTACTGGGTTAGTGCCCTTCCTGCGATTATCTGGGCTTTGATTGAACTCCCCATAGGAATTGTAGCGAACCGAAGCCTTGACGCACCGTGCAAGTAAATATAAGAAATGGTCTGGCCGTTGCATCGTATTGAACCGCTGTCTAATCAGGTCGTAGTACCCTCTCTCTTGTCCTAGCTGAGCCTCCCAAAGCTTCCGGTACTCCCGAGCAATTGACTCCGGCTGGTTAATGATTCCTCGCCACAAACTCATCAGAGCAGGATTCGTATCATTCAGAAGAAAACGGCTTGCTTTTCTGTGATAGGCAGCGGCGAGTGAAATGGCAGCTGATCCGGCAAAAGGTTCTACAAGCCTGTTTGTGTTGGGTGGAAAGTAGGAGAGAATGGCGGCGGCAAGAGCGCGTTTGCTACCTTGATATGGAATTGGGTGCGGAACACTCATACAATTCTTACTCCATCATACCGAAGGACAACACCAGCGGGCACAGACTATTTCATATCCCTCTGAGGAGCGAAACAAACCTTCCTCGGACCATACAGGTTTTTAGAAACAACGGCTTGAGGGCGCGGTTGCGCGGCTCAAGCCGAATGCGGCTTTTCTCTTTGTAGAAATACTTCAAGGTCGCCTCGTGATTTTCAGTCAGCGCGACGACCAGGTCGCCATTTTTGGCGGTGCTGGTTTGCTCCGCGATGACGACGTCGCCGTCCAGAATGCCATCCTCAATCAAGCTGTCGCCCTTGACCTTGAGCGCAAAATACTTGCGGCCTTTGTTTGGCACCAAGAGCGCGGGAACCTGAATGGTGTCGTGGCCCTCGATTGCTTCGATGGGCTGGCCGGCCGCGATGGTGCCTGCCAACTGGATTTCTCGGACGTTGGCTCCGCCGTTCTTGCTGATTTCAATGGCCCGTGGCCGATTGTCGTCCTTTCGAAGAAAACCCTTCTGCTGCAGGGTTTGAACGTGGAAATGAGCGGTCGAGACAGAGGCAAGCCCCAGATGCTTTTTGACTTCTTCCAGGGAGGGCGCGTAGTCGTACTTCTTGATGAAGCTCTTGATGAAATCGAGGACTTGCTTTTGTCTCTTGGTGAGCGTCATTTTGCGGTTGTTTCCCTACCGGTAGAGTTTTCTATTTACTTTCGATAATAGTATTTTCTTGAGACGGAGTCAACAAAAAGTTATTCCAGCCGGAACAATGCACATAGCCTGTAGATGAGATGAAGGCTGTTTTTTGCTAGGATACTCCCATGGATGTCGTGTGGCTGTCCAGGCTGCAGTTTGCGCTGACGATCGGCTTCCACTATCTCTACCCGCCGCTCTCCATCGGCCTCGGCGTCATCCTCGTGATCATGGAAGGGTTGTGGCTGAAAACGCGCAAGCCGCTCTATCATCAGATGGCCAAGTTTTGGGTGAATATTTTTGCGCTGACCTTTGCCATGGGGGTGGCGACGGGCATCGTGATGGAGTTTGAGTTCGGCACCAATTGGGCGACGTATTCGCGCTACGTAGGCGATGTGTTTGGCAGTGCGCTGGCGGCCGAGGGGATTTTCGCCTTTTTTCTCGAGTCAGGGTTTCTCGCGGTGCTGATCTTCGGGTGGAATCGCGTCAGCCCCCGGATGCATTTTTTCTCCACCGTCATGGTCGCCCTCGGCTCGATGTTCAGCGCGGTGTGGATCGTCGTCGCCAACTCCTGGATGCAAACCCCAGCGGGATTTCATATTGTGGACCATGGTGGAATGGCCCGAGCAGAGATCACTGATTTTTGGGCGATGGTGTTTAATCCTTCATCGATGCAGCGCCTGGCTCACGTGCTGATGGGGGCGTGGCAGGCCGGGGCGTTTCTCGTGCTGAGTGTCAGCGCGTATTATTTGTTGAAGCGCCGACATCTGGCCTTCGCCAAATCCTCAATGCGCATCGGGTTGACCGCGGCACTCGTCGCTTCCATCTTGCAGGTGCTGACCGGGCATGCGAGCGGTGTGGTGGTGGCTCGCCATCAACCGCTGAAGTTGGCGGCGTTTGAGGGCCATTATTCAGCCTCAGCGCCGGCTCCGCTGCACTTGATCGGCTGGGTGGATGAAACGCAGCGGCGCGTGCACGGCATAGCGGTGCCGGGGTTGTTGAGCTGGCTCGTCTCCGGGGATCCGACGCATCCTCTCACCGGTCTGGAGTCCGCGCCGCCTGGCGACTGGCCGCCGGTGAATGTCACCTTTCAAGCGTTTCACGGGATGGTGATCATTGGGGGCGCCTTGTTGGGCTTGAGCGTCTTAGGATGGTGGCATCTGTGGCGCGGCAGCCTGTTCGATCGACGCTGGCTCTTATGGTGCTTTGTCTTCTCGGTGCTCGGGCCGCAGATCGCCAATCAGCTCGGCTGGGCCGCGGCGGAAATCGGCCGGCAGCCGTGGATCGTCTATGGACTGATGCGCACGAGCGAGGGGGTTTCGAAAGTCGTGAGCGCCTCGGCGGTATTGTCGTCGCTGATCATGTTTACCGTGATCTACGTCCTGCTCTTCGCGCTGTTTATTTTTCTCTTGGATCAGAAAATCCGCCGGGGACCGGCGGAAGACGAAGCCTCCGGCGTCTACACCCGCCATGCCTTTTAGTTTCGATCTTCCCACCCTCTGGTTCTGGCTCGTCGGCGCGTTGCTGACCGGCTATGCCATGCTGGATGGCTTTGATTTGGGGGTCGGGTCGCTGCATCTGTTCAGCAAGACCGATGAGGAGCGGCGGCTCATGCTCAATGCCATCGGCCCGGTCTGGGACGGCAATGAAGTGTGGCTCGTGACCGGGGGCGGTGCGCTCTTCGCTGCCTTTCCCATGGTGTACGCGACGGTCTTCTCAGGATTTTACACGGCGCTCATGCTGCTGCTCGCCGCGCTGATCTTCCGCGCGGTGGCGATTGAGTTTCGCAGCAAGCAGCCCATGCGATGGTGGCGCGCGATGTGGGATATGAGTTTTAGCGCAAGCAGCATCCTGTGCAGCCTGCTCATTGGGATCGCCTTGGGGAATATCGCGCGCGGTGTGCCGCTGACCGCCGAGCATGAATTCGCCGGCTCATTTCTCGGCTTGCTCAATCCGTACGCGCTGCTGGTTGGTATCACGACCCTCGCACTTTTTCAGATGCACGGCGCCATTTATCTCGTCATGAAAACCGAAGGCAAACTGCAGCGCCGGGCCAAAAGCTGGGTGCAGCGCGCGATGATTTTCTTCATCATCTGCTATGCCGCCACGACCATGGCCACACTGGTCTACATGCCGCATATGCCGGTGAACATCCGGGAACACCCCTGGCTGTTTGCGCTGCCGGTATTGAATATGCTCGCGATCGCCAATATCCCCAGGGAAATCTATTTCGGCAGGGAGTTCCGAGCGTTTCTGTCTTCCTGTGCCGCCATCGCCGCGCTGCTGGCCCTCTTCGGGGTCGGGATCTATCCGAATATCGTGCTCTCCAACCCGTTGCCTGAGCACAGCCTCACGATTTATAATGCCGCCTCCTCGCCGAAGACGTTGCGCATCATGCTGGCCATCGCGCTGCTGGGCATGCCGATGGTGCTGGCGTATACGGTGAGCATTTACTGGATCTTCCGGGGCAAGGTGCGATTGGAACCGACCAGCTATTGATGCAGGCCAGGGAAAACGCCTCTTGACAGGGCGCGCCCCGATAGCGTATAAACATACTAACTGGTATGTGCCATGGCTAAAGCCGCGCTGACTGATTCGCCGACCAAGGATCGCCTCCTCGAGGCCGCCGAGAAGCTGATGCTCGCCCAAGGCTATGCCGCCACGACCGTGGATGAAATCTGCGAAGCCGCCAAACTGACGAAGGGCAGCTTCTTCCACTATTTTGAGAGCAAGGAGCATCTTGGCAGGGAATTGCTCGAGCGGTTCTGCCGTCATGCCGGCGAACAGATGCGCTCGGCGGTTGGCGGGGTTGACGTCGATCCGCTGCGGCGCGTGTACGCCTTCATTGATTTCGGCATCAAGATGGCCGCACAGTGCGGGACAGAGCAAGGGTGTTTGTTGGGCACGTTTGCGCAGGAGCTCTCGGAAACGAACCCGGCCATGCGGGATCAGTGCGCGAAAGCGTTTGCGCGCTGGGCGCAGTGGCTCAAGCAGGATTTGGATGCGGCCAAGGCGAAGCACGCCCCGAAAGCGGCCATTGATACGCAAAGCCTGGCCGACCACTTTATTGCCATTATGGAAGGGGCGAAGATCTTGGCGAAGGCCAAGCGCGATCCGTCTATTGAAGAGCAGAGCTTGGGCCACCTTCGGCGGTATGTGCAGTCGTTGTTTGAGAGGACGCCGCGATAATCAGGGGAGGCTTTTTAATCGTTCGTTAAAAACCAACTAGTTGGTATTACAACCAGCGCAGAAAGGAGGTGGGTGTCATGGGAGATGGCGTCATCGGCGCGTAATGGAGACAGTCCCCGTGGGGACTGTCTCCACGGGAAGCCAAAGGAGCGAAACAATGTCTGGACGATGTGACTCAGGGTCGTGTGACGTGGAAACTTCATCGCAGGATTGCTGCCCAACATCAGGCAAGGGCTGCCCTTGCGGCACGCCAGGGTGCAGCGGCGATCCGATCGACTGTGCAACCGGCATGTGGTCCTGCGCGTTTTTCACCGCGATGAAAGAAGTCCAGGTTGATATCTTGAAGCAAAAGCTTCAGAAGGCGTGGGGACCCAAGATGGACAAGGCCGCCGACGCCGTGCTGGAAGCGATGGGGGTGCAGTGGCAGTCGATGCTCGCCCAGGCTGGCGCGAAAGCCACGCTGCGTCAGAAGCTGTCCTCGTTGTGGCAAGAAAAATAACTGACAGCTAGCCCTCAGCGATCAGCTGTCAGCAAAAACCGCAGCTAAGGTAGCGCAGGTTTAAACCTGCGCTACCTTAGTCTGCACATCTTAGGCTGCATGTGTCCAGGACCAGCGCCCATCTATCGTCCACGACAGGTTGACGCTTGGAAGCGGCTTTGCTACACTGGCAATATCTTTCAGCGATGCCTACCTACGTGGTTAGCGGCCTCATTGTGACGATCGGCGTGTTGTCGGTCGGGATTGGGGTGCTGCTGGCCCGGCACATGGTGCATGACGCTCAGCGCGTCCATGGGCGGATCCTCTCAAGATCCACCGGTGTTCTGGAAGGCTGGGATGCGCGGTTTGTGGGAGGATTTGCCCAGCTGGCGATGGGCTGCTCATGGTTGTGGGCCGCCGCCGCATGGTTCGGGTGGACCCTCGTGGGCATGTCCTGTATCGGGCTGGGAGTTCACGTCCTAACGAAATTGTAAGTCCGCATGTCGCTTCCTCGTGTCACCGTGATTGGCGCTGGACAAGTCGGGGCCACCACGGCCCACCTGCTCGCCCTCAAAGGCCTCGCGGATATCACCCTCATTGACGTCGTCGATGGGCTAGCCAAGGGCAAAGCCCTTGACATGTTTGAGTCAGCCCCGGTCGAGGGGTTCTCCGTGTCGATTCGCGGCACGACGGATCTTGCCGCCCTCGCCGGCAGCCGCCTGGCCATCATCACCGCAGGGTTGGCCCGCAAGCCCGGCATGTCGCGGGATGACCTGCTCCTCGCCAACGCCAATATCGTCGGGCCCATCGCGGAGCGCATCGCGCAGCTGGCCCCGGAGGCCGTCGTCATCGTCGTGACGAATCCCCTCGACATGATGGTGGCCCTCGCCATTGAGAAGACGAAGTTTCCCCGCGAGCGCGTCATGGGCATGGCCGGGGTTTTGGATAGCGCGCGCCTGCGGGCGTTTGTCGCGGAGCGGCTGCAAGTCGCTCCGCGCAGTGTCGAAGCGATGGTCCTCGGCTCGCACGGCGATCTCATGGTCCCGCTGCCGCACTCTATTCAGGTGGATCATCAGCCGATTGATTCGCGCCTGCCGGAGGCGGAGCTCGCCGCGATGCTGGAGCGGACGAAAAACGGCGGCGCGGAGATTGTCAATCTGCTCAAGCAGGGCAGCGCCTTTTACGCGCCGGCCAGCAGCGCTGTGCTGATGGCGCAGGCGATCCTGAACGATACGCATGAGGTGCTGCCGGCCTGCGCGCTGCTGCACGGTGAATACGGATTGCGCGATGTGTGCATCGGCGTGCCGGTGCAGCTCGGCGCTCATGGCATTGAGCGCGTCGTCGAGCTGCCGCTCAGCGAGGCCGAGCACGCCGCCCTCGCCGCCTCCGCCCGGCAAGTCAGCGAGGGGATGCAAGCGCTTGCCGCGCTGCAAGCGAAACCGGCGGCTCCCGCGGCCGCGCCCGCGCCCGCGCCGACGGCTGCGCCGATCATCGCCAAAGGCCTTGAAGGCGTCGTCGCCGGCGAGACCGCCATTTCCGATGTCGACGGCCAGCGCTGCCAATTGGTGTACCGCGGCTACAACATCGATGAGTTGATCGGCAAGACCACATACGAAGAGGTCAGCTATTTGCTCCTCTTTGGCGCCTTGCCGACACGCAGCCAGCTGGCCGATTGGACCAAGCAGCTTGACTCTTCGCGCGCTCTGGAGCCGCAAGTCCTGGCGTGCCTGCAGAGCCTGCCGTACCGGGCCGACCCCATGGGGCTGCTGCGCACGGCGGTCTCATTCCTCGGGCTCGATGATCCGGAAGCCGATGCCGAGTCCGCGGAGGTGATGCAGCGCCAGGCCGTCCGCACGATCGCCAAGATGTCGAGCCTCGTCGCCGCCATCGCCCGCATCCGCAGCGGCGCTCCCCTCGTGCCCCCAAAATCCGGCCTGGCTCATGCGGCCAACTTCCTCTATATGCTGCACGGCGAAGAGCCGAGCGAGCCGCAAGCCCGAGCGCTCGATGCCTATTTCATCCTCTTGGCCGACCACAGCTACAATGCCTCCACCTTTGCCGCGCGCGTCATCGTCTCCACGCGCGCCGACTACTATTCCGCCGTCGCCGGCGCGATCGGGGCGCTGAAGGGCTCGCTGCATGGCGCGGCGAACCGCAAGGCGATGGAGATGCTGCTGGAAATCGGCGGCGCGGATCAGGTGGAAACGTACGTGCACAAAACGCTGGCGGATCACAAGCGCTTCATGGGCTTCGGCCACCGCGTCTACAAGGGGGAAGACCCCCGCGCCAAGCACTTGAAAGCGTTCACCAGGCCGCTGGGCCAGGCCGCCAACGAGTTGAAGTGGTATGAGATTTCCGAGCGGCTGCAGGAAGCGGTCTTCAAGGCCAAGGGGCTCTATATCAACGTGGATTTTTATTCCGCCTCGCTGCTGCACTACCTGGGCATTCCCACCGAGCTGTTTACGACCATGTTTGCGGTCGCGCGGAGTGCTGGGTGGTCCGCGCACATCATTGAGCAGGCCGCCGACAACCGCCTCATCCGCCCGCTCGCCGCCTACATCGGCCCCCGCGATTTGAAAGTGACACCCCTCGCTCAACGCAAATGACGACGCGTGGCCAAGTGGCCCCGCCTCCGCCAAGGCTTCGGCGGGCAGGCAAGTGGCCAAGTGGCCGGAGTCGCGCATGAAGCTCCACGAGTATCAGGCGAAGCAGCTCTTTGCCTCGGCCGGCATTCCCATCCAGCGAGGGCATGTCGCCAAGACCCCTCAAGAAGCCTCCGCCGCGTACGAGACCCTCCGACGAGAGCTTGGCCATCCCACGCCGTGCGCCGCGAACATCAAAGCCCAGCTTCACGCTGGCGGCCGGGGCAAGGCCGGCGGGGTGCTGGTGGCCGGCAGCGCGGCAGAAGCCGCTGAGAAATCCGCCGGCTTGCTGGGGCGGCGGCTCGTGACAAAGCAAACCGGCCCCCAAGGGCTGCCCGTTTCCGCCGTTCTCATTGATGAGCGCATTGAGCCGGCCAAGGAGTTGTACCTGGCCCTGACCATTGACCGCTTCAACGCGCGTCCGATGTTCCTGGCCAGCCAGCGAGGCGGTGTGGATATCGAAGAGGTCGCGGCGACGACGCCTGCGGCGATTCTCCGCGAGCCGGTGGATATCATTGGCGGCGTGCAGGACCCCATGGTCGATCGCCTCGCGGCAGCGTTAGGGTGCGCCGGAGCGCTGACGGAATCCTGTGCGAGCGTGGTCCGCGGCATGTGGAACGTGTTTCTTTCCGCCGACACCTCCTTGATTGAAATCAACCCGCTGATCATTACGAGCGATCAGCGGTTGCTCGCCCTGGATGCCAAAGTCACCCTCGATGATAACGCGCTGTTTCGCCATCCGCAGCTCGCGGCCCTGCGCGATGAAAGCCAAGAGCATCCGCTGGAGCTGAACGCCGCGAAGATCGGCATTTCCTATGTCGGCCTGGACGGAAACATCGGCTGCCTGGTCAACGGGGCCGGATTGGCGATGGCGACGAACGACATCATCAAACTCTGCGGCGGGGAGCCGGCCAATTTTCTCGACGTGGGCGGCGGAGCGAATGTCGAGCAGGTGGCCAACGCCTTTTCGATCATCCTCGCCGATCCGAAGGCGAAAGCCGTGTTGGTGAACATTTTCGGCGGCATCATGCGCTGCGACTGGATCGCGCAAGGGCTGCTCAATGCGACCGAGCAACTCGACGTGAAAGTTCCCATCGTTGTCCGCTTGCAGGGGACGAATGTTGAGGAAGGCCGCCGCCTGCTCACCCAGGCCAAACGGTTGAACCTGATCAGCGTCGATGAGCTCGAAGCCGCCGCCCGCAAAGTCGTGGAACTTGCCAAATAACGTTTCAGGTTTCAAGTTTCACGTTGGCGGCAAACCTGGAACCTGGAACCTGGAACGAAATTGATATGAGCATTTTAGTTGGTAAGGATACACGGGTGGTCGTGCAGGGCATCACCGGCCAGGCGGGCGCCTTTCACACCGAGAAAATGGTGGAATACGCGCCAGGCTCCGTCGTGGCCGGGGTCACGCCAAAGAAGGGCGGCGAGAAAATCCACAATGTCCCAGTGTTCAACACGGTCAAGGAAGCCGTGCAAGCTACCGGTGCGAACACCTCGGTCATTTTTGTGCCGGCGAAATTTGCCTATGACGCCATGGTCGAGGCGATCGAAGCCGGGCTTCGACTCATCGTCATTATTACCGAGGGCATTCCGACCATCGACATGCTCAAGATCCGTCGCCGAATAGCGGGAACATCCATTCGCATCATCGGCCCGAATTGCCCAGGGTTGATCACGCCGGGGGCGTGCAAGGTCGGCATCATGCCAGGCTATATCCACCGGCCGGGATCAGTCGCCGTCCTCTCGCGCAGCGGGACGCTGACGTACGATGCGGTCTATCAACTCACACAAGCCGGTTTGGGCCAATCCACCTGCATTGGGATCGGCGGCGATCCGGTGCTAGGTACGAGCTTCGTTCATCTGCTGCCGCTGCTGCAACAGGATCCGCAGACCGAGGCTATCGTCATGATCGGCGAAATCGGTGGCACGGAAGAAGAGGAGGCCGCCGCCTATATCAAAGCCCACGTGACGAAACCGGTCTTTGCATTTGTCGCGGGGCGGATGGCACCGAAAGAAAAGCGGATGGGCCATGCCGGGGCGATCATCGCTGGAGCTCATGGCACCGCGGTGGAGAAGATGGCCACGCTGCGCGCCGCCGGTGTGACCATCGTGGAAAGCCCCGCCGCCATTGGCCAAGCGGTCAAAGATGTGCTAAGCTTAAAACCAGCGACGGGAAGTTCATCAAGGAGACCAGGATGAAAGACCGTGTAGAACAGGTGATCAATCGCATTCGTCCGGCCGTCCAGATGGATGGCGGCGACATCCAGCTCGTCGACGTGGTGGACGGCGTGGTCAAGGTCCGCCTCATCGGGGCCTGCGTCGGCTGCCCGTCGTCGACGATGACCTTGAAGATGGGCATCGAGCGCGCGATCCGCGCTGAGGTGCCGGAAATTACGGGGGTGGAAGCGATTGATCAGTGATTGAGTGATTCAGTGATTGGGTGATTGAGGCACGCAGCGCCTGGGGAATACCCCAGGCGATTTTTTTAAAATAAAAGTTGACACAAGTGTCATGTTTGAGTATTCTAGTTGAGACTAAGTCTCAAATATGAGCCAACGACTCGAGAAGGTTGAACAGCTGCTGAAGGGCCATGGGATACGGTTGACCGCGGAGCGCCGACTGATCACTCGCCGGGCGGTCAAATTTCTTCATTTTACGGCTGAAGGCCTGGTCAACGATGTGCGCCGCATCGATGCATCCGTGGCGCGAGGGACGGTCTATCGCACCCTGGCCCTGCTGCATCAGGCGGGGGCGGTGGAGAAGCACGATTTCCGCTACGGCCCGCCAAACTACGAAGTCACCTTCGGCAAAGCGCACCATGATCATCTGATGTGCGTGCGGTGCGGGGAAATCATCGAATTCCAGGAGCCGCGGATCGAAGATCTGCAAGACGCGGTGGTCAAGCGGTTCAAGTATCAGCTCTTGTCCCATACGCATAAGCTCTACGGGCTGTGCCAACGCTGCCAGCGGATCGCTCCGGCCTCGTTGGCAAGACTCCATCCGCCGCACTTGCATGTGGAAGAGGTGGTGGCGTAATGACCGCCTCGCCTCGCGCGCTCTCGCCCGATGTCTTAGCACAGATTGCGCGGGCCATCAGCAGCATTCAGTATGGCTGTGTCCAAATTACCATTCACGATTCTCATGTGGTGCAAATTGAAAAGGCAGAGAAGATTCGACTCGTCTCGCCGCACGCCGACCTGCCCGCAGGAGGCTCTCATGAGACATCGTCGCAGGCTGACCGGACGACCGGAAGCCATGGACCAGCATTCGGCCGCTGAGCGCCGAGAGGAATCCCATGGAATGTCGAAGAGTTGTTTGGTTGGCGCTGGTATTGCCCTGGTGGTGGGCGTCGGAATCCGCTGCGGAAAAGACGCCTCGCCTGGAAGAGGTGAGAGTCCAAGCCGAGGAACTTCAGAGCAGCCAACCCTTCTTGCCCGACGTCGCCGGCACTTCCCTCTACGCTGGAAAGAAAACCGCGGTGATCGACTTGAAGGCTCAGCCGACGATCATCAACAACAACTACCGGCAGGCCTTGGAGAAAACGCCTGGATTGCTGCTGAGTGAAGAAACCACCCCGCTGCTGAGCATCGGCTATCGCGGCCTGGCCCCGGATCGGGTGCAGTTTATGCAAGTACTCAAAGACGGGATGCCGATTCAGGCGGAAATCTTCGGCTACCCTGAAGTGTATTACACCCCGCCTTTTCAGAGTATCGACCGGATCGAGTTCATCCAGGGGGGGGCCTCATTGCTGTACGGGCCGCAACCAGGCGGAGCGCTGAATTTTATCACCAAGCCGCCGGCGGCCGATACCCCGTTGGCTATCTACAGCGAAAACAGCTTTGGGACCGATGAGTTGTTTTCGCACTACACCACGCTGACCGGCATGGTCAAGCCGCTAGGCTTCCGCGGCTATGTCCATGAACGAGAAACGAACGGCTTTCGCGAAACGAACAGCGACGTGGAGGTCTTGGGCGGCGGTGTGACGGCGACCTACGGACAGACGACGGACTCCAGGCTCGCCCTCTCTTTTGACGAGTATCGCGAAGAGCATGGCGAGCCGGGGGGGCTGACGAAAACCGTGGCGGATAGCGAAGGGCGCGACCGGACCACGCGATTCAATGACCGATTTCGTCTTGAACGCGCCTATGGCACCTTGCGCTATGAGCGATCGATGGGAGAGCGCACCGAGCTGGATCTTCGGATCTTCGGCGGGCATTATCGACGCTGGAGCAAACGCCAGAACGGCGGCGGGTTTGGCACGGCGCCGACAGGGACCACCAACGCCATCCAAGAGCAAGATTTCTACACGTTTGGCATGGAGCCGCGATTCCGGCACAGCTACGACGCCTTTGGGCAGCTGGGACACGCCTTCACCGTGGGGCTGCTGTCGTATTTTTCTGACTCGCCACGCGAAGATCAAACTGGCGCGACCCCGGCGGCAGAAACCGGCGCGTTGACCAACAAAAGCGATCGGCAGATGCAGTACCTGTCGCTCTTTGCCGAGCACCTCTTCCGTCTAGGATCGCTGTCGGTCACCCCGGGGGTGCGGCTGGAGCATATCTGGCAGCATGTGAAAGAGCAGGCGAATACGAGCAAGACACATGTGGCGCTGGGCGATGCGGATGAGTTTGATTTCGTGCCGCTGTTTGGCGTTGGGGCGGGCTACGATCTCACACCTGAAACGCGGCTGTATAGCAATTTCTCCCAAGGGTATCGGCCGAAGCTCTTTACTCAGGCGGTCCCGACCGGAGCGACCCAAGTGGTGAGCGGCGACCTGGCGGAGGGGAAGAGTTGGACTTTCGATGTCGGGATGCGGGGCCGGTATGCGCAAGCCCTCACCTGGGATATGAGCTATTTTCTGTTGCGATTCAATGATCAGATTGGCACCTCCGGCAACACGGTGGCGAATGTCGGGAATGCCCTCCATCAAGGCGTGGAGTTGGCCGTCGACGCCGATCTCATCGGCTGGTATGGCACGCTGCGCCCCTTCTTCAACCTCATGCTGCTGGATGCCAAGTTCACCAAGGGGCCGCAACAGGGGAAGACGCCGCAGTATGCGCCCCAGTACACGATGCGCTTCGGCGTGGAGTACGCCTTCAAGGATCGCGTGAAGGCGCGCCTGGGCAGCGCGTTTGTGGACGATCACTTCGGCGATGACGGCAACACCGCCAACCAAACCATTCCCTCGTACAAGGTGTGGGATCTCACCGGCGAGATCCGGCTCTACAAAGAATATGTGAGCCTTGTTGGCGGGATCAACAACCTTTTTGATGAGCGGTACTACGCTCGCGTGACCAGCGGGGGGATTGATCCGGCCTACGAGCGGAACATCTACGGCGGCGTGCGGGTCGGCTTTGCGTTCTAACAGGAGAAGGCGATGTGGCATTGGTTCGTGAAGGGCGGGCCGGTCATGTGGCCCCTCCTCTTGTGTTCCATCATTGCGCTTGGCGTGGTCATCGAGCGCATGGTCTTCTGGGTCATGGAGCGCCAAGCGCAAGATACGGCGCTCATTCACAAGCTGCTGCATTTCGCCGAAGGGGGACTTTTTGATGAGGCGAGCGCAGCAGCCCAAGGGTCTCAGGATGCGGTCGCGCGAATCCTCGTCAACGGACTGAGCCATCATCACTTCTCCTTGGAGGGAGCTTTGGAGGTGGCGGTGCAGGCGGAGCTGAAGCGGATGAAACGCTATCTAGGTGTCCTGGATACGATCATCACCGTGGCCCCGCTGTTAGGGATTTTTGGGACAGTCACCGGCATCCTTGTGGCCTTTGGAGCGCTGGAGGGCCGGATCCCGGATCCAAAAATCGTCGCCTCAGGCATCGCGCAGGCGGTCATCACGACCGTGGTAGGGCTCGCCATCGCGATTCCCACGGTTGTTGCATACAACTATTTTTGCGCCAAGGTGGAAGATGCGGCCAGCCAGATTTCCACGCACGTGACGAATTTCCAGATCCTCTACCAGAAGGGCAGATCGAAACATGCTGGTGAAGCCATTCGTGTCTAAACGTCCGCGGGTCGAGATGATCCCGCTGATCGACATGTTTTTCCTGCTGCTGGTCTTTTTCATCTTCGGGGTCTTCTCGATGACGATGCAGCAAGGGTTGCTGGTGGCTCTGCCCACGGCGGAGACGGCGGTGAGCGCGCCCAACGATGAGCCGCTGACCATCACCGTGACCGCCGAGGGCGCGGTGTTTCTGAATCAGGAGCCGGTTACGGTGCCGAGTCTTCCTGATGCGCTGCGGCAGCGGCCGCAGCAGATGGCTGATCCTCTCGTGACCATCAATGCGGACCGCCAGGTGGCGCACGGCACGGTGATGGCCGTCTTGGATGCCGTACGCACCGCCGGCTTGCAGCGGGTGTCGTTCCAAATCGCGCAGGATGAATCATGAACGGCGTGCTGAGGACGGCGTTGGGCCTCTCGGTGGGGCTCCATGCGGGCGCGTTGTTCGGATGGCCGACCACCAGCCCGGTGGCCTTCGATGTGGAGCGAGCGCCGACGAGTCTTGAGATTCGCCTACTGGCGCCACGGCCGGCACCGAGCACTCCTCAGGTGGTGGTCGTCCCCCAAGCGACGGAACCGCCATCGGAGTTGCCGCTGGATGCCATGCCGCCGCCTGAGCCAGCGCCGCAGAGTCTTGTGACACCGGAATCGCACGGAGCGCTCAGCGAGATCTTGCCAGGCTATCTGCGCAACCCGGCACCGGTCTATCCCTGGCTGGCGCGTCAACGAGGCGACGAAGGCACCGTCATCTTGAGGACGGAGGTGCTGTCCACGGGCCGTTGCGGTCAGCTGGACGTGCTCTCCTCTTCAGGCTCGTCCCTCCTCGATGCCGCCGCCCTGAAGGCGGTGCGGCAGTGGCAGTTTAAGCCAGCGAAGCGGGGCATGAGCTCAGTGGCCGTCTGGGTGGAGATTCCGATCACCTTTCAGCTAATTTCGGGAGGATCGTAATGGACGTCACACAGCTGTTGCTGGGTCTGTTGGCTGGGGGAACGATTGTGCTGGGGCTGCCGATTGCCCGTCTGCGACACGTCTCAGCGAAGACCAAAGGGTTCCTCAACGCCATCGCCACCGGCGTGCTCATCTTCTTGCTCGTGGAGATCACCGGGCATCTCCTCGAAGAGATCGAAGAATTGATCGAGGCGGCGGTGGAGCACGGGACGGCGTTGACGGGTGCTGTCCAATACGGCGGACTCTTCGTGGTCGGCTTTTCGCTGGGATTGCTGGGGCTGGTCTACTTCGAATGGCGGTTTTTGGGTGCGGCGAAAAACGGCGCGGCTTCCAAGACACGCGCGAAACAAATCGCGATGATGATCGCGATCGGTTTAGGGCTGCATAACTTCTCTGAAGGGCTGGCGATCGGCCAAGGCTATGCCGGCGGAGCCATGCAGTTGGCTTGGCTGCTGGCGATCGGCTTTGCGCTGCATAACGCCACCGAAGGCTTCGGCATTGCCGCCCCGCTCTCCGGCCATCAGGTCAGCTGGGGGTTTCTGTCGCTGACTGCGCTCATCGCCGGCGGGCCGACATTCCTCGGGACGATCATCGGGGGCTGGTGGGTTAATGAGTCTCTTGAAGCCTTCTGCCTTGCCCTCGCGTCTGGAACGATCCTCTATATCATCGGCGAGCTGCTGCACCTTGGGCGCCAGCTGAAAGAGGAAGCCGTGGTGGGCATTGGGCTGCTGATCGGATTCTTCGTCGCGATGGGCACGGATTTCCTTCTCATCGGCGCAGGCAAGTGATCAGGCCTGTCTCCCTTCCATAACGGCCAATCCGCGGAATTCCCCCTCCCCACCTAACTACGATATCAGATATCAAATGGCCATTTGATATCTGATATGGCCCCATCACGAGCGATATCAGATATGAAATGGCCATTTCATATCTGATATGGCCTTGATTTGCTATAATGATTGTTTGTCCCCTAACATGCCCACGCTGCGGCTAGCCTTAGCCCAACTCAACTTGACCGTCGGCGACCTTGAGGGCAACCAGCGCCGGATCGATGATGCCATCCGCCAGGCGGCGGCCTGGCAAGCCGATATCGTGGCGGTGCCGGAGTTGGCCGTGACCGGCTACCCGCCGGAGGATCTGCTGCTCAAGCCCCAGTTCATTACGGCCAATCAGCGGGTCTTGGCCGCGCTGGCCCGCCGCGTCCCGTCGTCGCTGGCCGCCTTGGTCGGTTTCGTGGATCGCGATCGCCAGGGACGGTTGTACAATGCGATGGCCGTCCTGGCCTCCGGCCGGCACGCGGCGACGTATCGCAAGCGGCATCTGCCGAACTACGGGGTGTTTGATGAGAAACGCTACTTTACGCCAGGCAGCGACCCGGGCCTGCTGGAATTGGGCGGGGTGCGGATCGGCCTGACGATTTGCGAGGACCTATGGGAGCCGCAGCCGTGCGCCGTGCTGGCGGATCGCGGGGCCCGGCTGGTCATCAATATTTCCGCCAGCCCCTATCACGCCGACAAATTAGCGCTGCGCGAGTGGCTGTTTGCGAAGCGCGCGGCCGGCCATCATCTGGCGGTCGCCTACTGCAACCTGATCGGCGGCCAGGACGAATTGGTCTTTGACGGCGGCAGCCTCATCTTCGATGCGCGCGGCCGTCTGCTAGCACGGGGCGCGCAGTTCCGGGAGAAGCTTCTCGTGGCGGACCTGCCGCTGCCGAGCGCAGCGGTCGGATCTCTGCGGGGAGGTGCCAGCGCGGTGCGCTTGCCGCACCGCTGGCGCGAGCGTCCCCTGCGGCAGGCGCCGCGTCCGCATCCGCTCGGAGCGGTCGAGGAGGTCTACGAGGCCCTGACCCTCGGCCTGCGCGATTATGCGCGTAAGAACCGGTTTGCAACACTGGCGCTGGGACTCTCCGGCGGCATTGACTCCGCCCTCACCGCTTGCATCGCCGTCGACGCGCTGGGGGCGGATCGCGTCGTCGGGGTCGTGATGCCCTCGCGGTTTTCCTCGCGCGGCACCCAAGCCGACGCGCGGGCTCTGGCGAAGGCCCTGCGCATTCGGCAGATGGATCTGTCAATTGAGCCGGTGTTTCGGGCATACTTGCAGATGTTGCGGCCCGTGTTTGGCGCGCACGCCCCTGATGTCACGGAGCAGAATATCCAAGCCCGCATCCGCGGGAATCTGCTGATGGCGCTCTCCAACAAGTTCGGTTGGCTCGTGCTGACGACGGGCAATAAAAGCGAGATGGCCACGGGCTACTGCACGCTTTACGGCGACATGGCCGGCGGTTTTGCCGTGATCAAAGATGTGCCGAAGATGCTCGTGTACCGGCTGGCGGAGTTCCGCAACCGCCGCCAAGGTGCTCCGATCCCGCGGCGCATCTTTACCCGTCCGCCGACGGCGGAGCTCGCCCCGCATCAGACTGATCAGGATACGCTGCCGCCCTATCCTGCGCTCGATCGGATTCTGAAAGCCTACGTCGAGGAGGATCGAAGCCTTGAGGCCACGGTTCGCCGCACCCACACCCCCGCCGCTGTGGTGCGGCGCGTGGTGGCGATGGTCGACCGCTCCGAATACAAGCGGCGCCAAGCGCCGCCCGGGGTGAAGATTACGCCGCGCGCCTTCGGAAAAGATCGGCGCATGCCCATTACGAACCGCTACCAAGAAGAGTGGCCAAGTGGCCAGGTGGCCAAGTGGCCAAAGAGTTTTTCCGGCCACCCGGCCACCCGGCCACCCGGCCACTAACGATGTATCGTGTCCTTTTGATCACGGACGACTGGAAGACGAAAAAGCCGCTCAAATCCGAGCTGCTCCAGCAGGGCTTTACCCTCGACCCGGTGGCCTCCTCGGAGTTCCTGCAGGAGCGCTGGATTCCGCCGTCGTCGCTGGATGTCGTGGTCGTGGATCTGGAGCGCTGTGCCACCGAACCGTCAAAGCTTTGCCGCGCGCTGAAACGCGAGCGGCCGCTGAAGGAGCTGCCGCTGATGTTACTGGTCACCGAAGCGCAGCTCGGGCGGCTCGATGTGGGGTGGGGCATGGACGACTACCTCACCCTGCCGGTGAGCGCGGCTCGCCTCATGCAGCGCCTGAAATTTTTGCTCTGGAAATCGGACCGCATCGAAGTGAAAAACGGGTTCTCCCATCAAGGCCTGGTGATCGATTTCGAGCGGTACGAAGTGCATGTGCACGGCGAGCCGGCCGATTTGACCTACAAAGAGTTTGAGCTGTTGAAATTTCTCGTGACCCACCCGGGCAAGGTCTTTACCCGCGAAGTCCTCCTCGATAAGGTGTGGGGCTATGATTACTACGGGGGCACGCGCACCGTCGATGTGCACATCCGCCGGCTGCGCGCCAAAATCGAGCTGCGCGGAGCGGCCTACATCGACACCGTCCGCAATGTCGGCTATAAGTTTCTGGCGCCGCATGAGTAGCACTCCGAAAACGCTAAGCAGTGGCCAAGTGGCCAGGTGGCCAAGTGGCCAAAGAGTTTTCCCGGCCACCCGGCCACCCAGCCACTTGGTCACCACCGTCTTAGTCGTCTTCTTCGTGCTGCCACCGCATCGAGGCGAGGCCTTCGGGTTGCGGGCACAGCGCACCCGCTGGCCGAAGGGGGAGCCGGTCGCCTTCACCATCAACATGGCCAATGCGCCGGCCGCCTACTCCGAGGCGCAGATGCGGCAGATGGTGCAGGATGCGCTGAAGGTGTGGAGGCAGATGGAGTCGGTCGGGCTGTCGTTTCGCGTCGGTGACATCATCAACGATCCCGAAAAAACCTCAGCACAGCCCGACGGCCAGAACGTGATTTTTTGGCCGGCCCCAGGTGCTGCGCGTCAGGGGGTGTTGGTCGTCGGCCGCGCATTTGTCTTTGCCGCGGACTGCGATATCCTGGTGCAGCCCCGGGCGCCCTTTACGCTGCCTGAGGTCAAGAGCATCATCATGCACGAGATCGGCCATTGTCTTGGGCTGGGCCATTCGGTGGCCCCGAGTGTCATGACGATGGTCAGCCACTTGCCAGTGCTCAGCAACGATGACCTCGTCGGCCTGGCGGTCTTGTATCCCAACGCCGAGGCTCCATTGGAACGCGCCACCGCGACACTCACCGGGCGCGTGGTGCGTGGCGATGCACCGCTGATCGGGGCGAGCCTGCGCGTGATCGATCGAGCGACCAACAAGACGGTCCTCACCGGATTTAGCGGGTTGGTGGATCGCCAGCGCCGCTCGGATGCCGCTGGGCGCTTTGAGCTGCCGGGCATTCCTCCAGGACGCTACCAGTTTCGGGTGGAGCCTCCGGAGACACGCATCCTTGAGGATCCTGACGGATTTGGGGCGCCCAGTGGTGCGTCGGCGACGACATTTCGGGCTCGTGTGGTGGACGTGCCTGATCTGAGTGCCGGGCAGACCTACGACGTGGGGACTGTGGGAGTAGTCTCGCAATAACTTTTATTAAGATTTGTGTTGACACTCGCAGCGTTGTGGGATATAGTTAATATGTACGCGAGTACCTCACGATAAAGCCACACCTGGAGTAATCCAGGGTCGGAAAGCCACGGGTCCTGCTCGACGGATAGCCAGGCTGCCGAAGAGAACAAGGATCGCCGGGTTGCCGAAAGAGCGTGCGCGTAAGCGCACCAAATCGGAAACCCGGCGAAATTGTTTTTAGGGAGTGGTGTCCCATGCCAGATCGAACCACGGGAGGCATGACGGCGATGGAGGTGCTGATCGGCGTCTTCATCCTCGTGATAGGTCTCGCCGGATTCTTTAGAGCCATCGTCTCGCAAACGGTGCTCAATGAGCACTCCCGCAACTTCACGCTGGCCATGAACGATTCCAGGCGCGTGCTGGAGCGCATCCGGCAGCAAAATACATCCGATGCGTGTGTAACACCAAGCGCGCTACCCCCGCAACTCCCTGTAGCGTATCTGAGTTGGGATGCTTGGCTTGCGGATCTCAATGGGGGTGGCGGGAAAAGCATCCGGCCTGATTCTAATGAGCTTATTGCGGTAACTTGCCAAAAAGCTGATAACTCGGGCTTTTGCGGAGCTGGCGATGATCCGATCCATCTTACCATTGCCGTCTGCTGGCGCCATCGCAGCCGGACCATTGGCGACTGTACCTGGAATGGCAATTTGCTCATCGAGAACAACCCTGGGGCCAGTGGAGACCCCAACGTGGTGAACTCGCCTGCGCAGTTGCAAACCGTCATGAGTTGTCGACGATGAAGAGACGAGTGAAAGGTGCCACGCTCGTCGAAATCCTGGTGGTTGCATTACTCTTTACGCTCGTGATAGGTTCGGTGACCACGATCATGTTATCATCCCAACGCTCGTCGGTGACCTCAGCCGCCTACGTGCACGCGCAGCAGCAAGCACGCCAGGCGCTCGATGCCATGGCGGAGGAACTGCGGCTGGCCAGGCCGAATAGGCCCCCGAATGTCCATATGCAGATTACGGATACCACTGGGGGGATTAACCCGGACACCCACGACGTACTCAGATTTCAGGTGGGCAGGTTCGAGGTAACAGAGATGGTTTGGGGGGCGCCGGATCTGAGTGGGGATCACCGAGAGAACTGGTTTCTTCAGTACCGATTGAATGGCACCCAGCTCGTCCGAGAGATCTTGAATCCCGGTGGCATCCTCGTCCCTGGCGGTCGACGCGTGCTTGCCAATGACGCACAACTGTTGGACTTTGCGTACGATCAGGACAGTCGGATGGCCACGGTGCGCTTGCAGATCAGGCAGGCGGCCGGTCAAATGGCCGGCGGTCCGGCCGCGGTCAGTCCGGGTATCGTGACAACCCAGGTGAAACTCCGCAATACCAGTGGAGGATGACTCTGAACAACGCAAGGAGGACCGTCATGAGACAGGCACGACGAGGGGCGATACTGCTGAGTGCGCTGATGCTCACCGCGCTAGTAGCCACACTGCTGTCAATTGGCCAGATCCGGGCGATGAACGAAAGCAGCATTGCCCAGCGTTCAGCCGCCAATCAGCAAGCCTTTGCCCTGGCCGAAGCCGGGCTTGATGCAGGCATCCAGTGGGTGATCGAGAAGAGCCAGAACCGGCTGCCTGAGTGCAGCCAACCTACGCTTCCAGGCAACCAAGTGGCTCAAGAGTGTCAAGGCGGGACAACCGATGATTTTACTCCCGACGTGGCCACGCCGCTGAGCCTCCCAGGAGTTGGCGATTTCACGGTCACGGTGGATCCGGGTGACGAAAATGGCACCGATCCCTCCAGCGCCACCTTTACCATTCGCGCGACAGGAACAACGGTCGGCGCATTTCCTTCTCAGCGGACGGTGACCGTTGCCCTGAAGCGGGAGAGCTTTTCAAAGTTTCTCATGTATTACAAACGATATGCGAACAATGCGGTAATCTACTTTTCCACGAATGAAACCATGGATGGACCCGTTTACACAGGGGGCAATCTGTATCTGAAGGGGACCCCAACATTCAAGTCCACGGTCGAGTATGTCGGGGCTATTCAGTGTGATGCCTGCGCCCCGCGCTATGAAGATAGCCCGCCGAAAAGGGTCGAGGAGGTCCCCCTGCCAGACCGGCTGTCAGATTTCCCCAACCTGGTCCAGCGAGCCAGTGATGACGGGCTTCGTCTGAAGCATGACACCACCGTGACGATGCTGGGGGACAAGATGAAATTTGCAGCCGACGATGACGACGTCGAGATCGCGGTCAAAGGGACTAGGGTCGAGCTTGACGATGTTCCCGATGGTGGGCAGATCCAGGTCAAGGGGATCACCGTGTCAAGGCCGGCGGGCCAAGACGCCCTCGTGGTGGATCTAACCGAACCCCTGCTTATCGTCGGAGACCATGAGGTGATCATCAATGGCGGAGAGCTCCATGGAAAGGTTACGTTAGCGAGCCATGACGACATGACCATCAAGGGGAATATCGTCTATGCGTGCAACCCTGATAGCGTCAACCCAGACGGCACCCCGGTCACAGACGAAGATCGTCAGAACGACCCCGACTGCGACGAAGGGGAGAGCCTCGATCTCCTGGGCTTGGTGTCGAGAAACAACATCGCTGTCGATACAGCAGCACTGCCTAATGTAGGCGTGCCCGTCGCAGGGGGTCCGGGAGCGGACATTGGTCTAACCATTCATGGCTCGGTGATGGCCCTCAAGACCTTCTATGTCAAGGGAGGCGGCAGCGTGCCAGGGGATGTGCGAAATGACAACCTTGGGTATAAAGGCCTGTTACATCTATTTGGAGGGCTCATTCAAGACAGGCGTGGTTATGTGGGGTGGAATATCAACCAGCCAGGCGCAGACGGATTCGACAAGGACTACGTGTATGACATCCGGTTGCTGCGCATGACCCCGCCGTCGTTCCCGACCACGGGCCGCTACGAGTTCCTCTATTGGGACGATACGCGCTAGCGCGGTTTGCATCGGAGCCCGTCATCCCCATTGTTATGAAGCGGCCGCGGATGACGAGTTGGCAAGTTGAAGAGCAACAGTAACATAACGCATCGCCATTTGAAGGAGTTACAACAGACCAGGTATACTTATCAGGTTAGGCAGATACGGGAAGCAGTAGGCGGGCCCTACTGAGAAAGCCACACCTGGAGTAATCCAGGGTCGGAAAGCTACAGGTCCTAAGACGATATCAGATATCGAATGCGATATCTGATATCGCTCTGGATGGCTGGGTTGCCAAAGGGGGTTGCGATGTTCCATCCGATCCGACGTCCGCGACGTTCCAGGATCGGATTTTTTGTTGCCTGCTCAGCCAGCAGCGGGTTGACGATGATCGAGCTGGCCGTCGCGAGCCTGATCTTCATGATGGGGATTGCCGGGTTGCTGGCGTGGCTAGTGCAGCAGGCGGCGATGAATGAGTCCTCGCGCAACCTCACCTGGGCCATGAACGACGCCGGCCGCGTCTTCGAGCAGCTCCGACAGCAAAATACCTCGGATACATGCCTTACGCCCACCGTCCAACCGCCGGGGGGAGCCAGTTGGAATGAGTGAATGGCGGTGGCAGGCGGGGGCAAGAGCATCCAACCGATGCCGGACATCAACGAGCGGATCATTGTGACGTGCCGCGACAGCAGGAACATCGCCACGCCCTGCGGGACGGCGACTCAAGTTGGGGCAGGCGAATGGAACGTCCAGGCGGGGGATACGGATTTTAATCCGCTGAGGGCGACGATCGCGGTCTGCTGGCGGCAGGGCGGCCGCGTGACCGGGGAATGCCGGTGGGACGGCGCGCAATTGGTGCCGGAAGATGCGCCGCCGATCGGCAATAACGATGGGATCATCACCTCTCCGGCGCAACTGCAAACACTCGTGAGTTGCCGTCGATGAATGACACAACAATCCACCATGATCGTGCGCGTCTGGGAAGCGCTTGCGGGGCGACGCTGGTGGAAACTCTCTTTGTCGCGGTGGTGATGGCGGTGGTCGTGGGGGCGGTGGGGACCGCCATGATGACCGCGCAGCGCGCCTCGATCTCTTCGGAGATGTACGTGGTTGTCCAGCAGCAAGCGCGCCAGGCGCTCGCGAACATGACCAACGAGCTGCGGCAAGCGCGGCCGGGCGCAGCGAATCTCATCATCGCCCAAATCGTCCCGGACCAAAGCGAGTCGGTCACGTTTCAGGTGGGCCAGTACGATTCGGGGACCGGGAACATGATGTGGGGAGCGCCTGACCAGCAAGGGGCGCATAAGGCGGGCTGGTTTCTGCGCTATCGGTTGAATGGTTCGATTCAGCTCGTGCGAGATATTCTGGATGAGGGCGGCAATCTGAAAGACGGCAGCGGCCGGGTGCTGGCGCACTACGCGAGGCTTCTCGACTTTACCTACAACACGCAAACGCACATTGTGGTCATACGGCTCGCGGTTCAGCAGCTTTCGGCTCAGCTGCCTGGGGGGCAGATGGGGGCGAGCCCTCAAGACGCGCCATTGGTGACCCAGGTGAAGCTGCGCAACACGATCGGATGACGCGATGATGAGGAAAGGGGGGAGGCTCATGAGACGACCGCGGCAAGGCTCGCTGTTACTGTTGGCCTTGGTGACCAGCGCTGGGATCTCAACACTCCTCTCCGTGGGTCTGCTGCGGACGATGAACGATACCGCCATCGCCCGACGTGCCGCCACCCAGCAGCGCGCCTTAGCCTTGGCCGAAGCCGGGCTTGATGCGGGGGTGCAATGGCTGCTGGCGGAAGACGAACGGCCGGTCTGCTCCGACGAGTTTGCTGTTGAAGGGCAACAATGCGCGTCCCTGACCAGCGCCTTTACCCCGGAGCTGGGCGGGATCATTCAAACCTTCCCTGGCTCAGGGTCGTTCACGGTGACGGTTGATCCGGATGACCTGAATGAGGCTGAGCCTGCCCAGGCGGCTTTTACGATTACGGCCAGCGGCACGACGACAGGCATTGCCGTCACGCGAACGGCGGCCATGACGATCAAACGAGAGAGTTTTTCGAAGTATCTGATGTTTTGGAATAAGTATAAAAAAGGGCAAGCGATCAACATGACAGGCGCTGAAGTGCTCAGAGGGCCGGTGCACGTTAATGACAATTTGTACATCATGGGGAGCCCGACGTTTCTCGGGCCGGTGTCCTACACCGGGGCGATTGTGTGCACGAGCGCTCCGTGCAACCCGACGTATGCGGAGCTGCCTCAAAAACTCGAGAAGCCGATTCCTATGCCCGAGGCGAAGAAACGCTTCGACGAGGACCTCGTGCCGGCGGCCAAGGCTTCCGGCATCGTGATTGGCGATGACGCCGTGGTCCGATTCGAGCAGCATCCCATTGATCTACTGCAACCAGATGGCCCACAGAGGTACGAACTCGTGGTGACAGGCAAGGGGGTGGACGAGGTGAAATTGAAGGGCAACAAACTTGCCCCTACCCCGAACGCGGCGGATCCTAGCATCCTGGAAGTTCGATACACGATTGCCGGCAAGCTCGTCATACTTGGGAAGGAGGAGTTGACGGTGGAGGATAGCATACTCCACGGCCAGGTGACGCTGGCCAGCCAGGAGGACATGACGATCCAAGGGCACATCATCTATGCCTGCAACCCGGATAGCGTCAACGCCGATGGCACTCCGGTCACAGACGAGGATCGGCAGAACAACCCTGCCTGTGACAACGGAGAAAGCCGTGACCTGCTTGGCTTGGTCTCACGGAAAGATATCATCGTGGATACCTCCGATGAAACCAAATTCCCTGATCGCGTCCACCTGCCGGACCCTGCGCGACCGCCTATTGGGATTATGATCCAAGGCTCGGTGATGGCGCTGCGGACGTTCACGGTCAAAGGCGCCTATAAGAAGGACGACAGCGATGAACGAGCGAGGATTGGCTACAAGGGGCGGCTGCATCTTTTTGGGGGGCTTATCCAGGATGAACGAGGGCTGGTGGGATGGAATATCGATGCGAAAACCGGCGCCGGAGACGGGTTCGACAAGGACTACGTCTATGATGCGCGGCTGCTGCGCCTGGCCCCACCCTCGTTTCCGAACACCGGCCGTTATGACTTCGTGGCCTGGGCAGAGCAGCGCCCGTAGGTTTGTCAGTGTCTCGGCGCATTAGGTATACTTAAATTAGGAAAAAGTAGGTAAACCCTACTGATAAAGGCACACCACGCGTAAGCGTGGGTCGCAAAGCCACAGGTCCTAAGACGATATCAGATATCGAATTCGATATCTGATATCGCTCTGGATGGCTGGGTTGCCAAAGGGGGTTGTCATGCACAATCCGATCCGAGGTCCATCGCGTCTGCGGGTCGGATGTTTTGCGTCCGGGATGACCTTGCTTGAGCTGGTCGTCGGTGTGGCCTTGCTCGTCGTCGGCATCGGCGGCTTGCTGATGGGCATGCCCTCGCTGCTCTTCCAGGTCGATTACTTCAGCCATGCGCAGGCCGCGCTCAACGCCGCGCAGGGCCAGCTAGATCAGCTCTCCGCCACCCCGCTGGACACCCTCTGGACCGGGCCTGCATATGCAGGCGCTCGTGGCAACGGGCAAAGCGCGCCCCTGACCGGGCTGCCGGCGGGTGCTCAAGGTGTTTTGACGATCCAAATTAAAAGCGGAGATCTGCACAATCCCGGCAATCCGTCGCTGCTGGATTTGCATGTGGCGGCGTGCTGGCGGGAGCGGGGGCGGCAAATCGGCGGCGATCGCAATTGCAACGGCCAGTTCGATGTTGGCGAGCAGGTAGACGCGGACGGATGGCTGCAATCGCCGGTGATGGTGTCCACCCGCATGGGACGGAGAGACTCGTGATGAGACGCAGACGATGGAATCGCCGAGGGGAGTTTACCTTTGTCGAGGTCATGGTGGTGGCGACGGTCTTTAGCCTGATGAGCGGCTCGCTGCTCGTCATGACCCAGACCGGCAATCGGATCTGGCAGCACACGGATGACTCGCTCGCCAACACGACCGGGGCCCAGATCGCCATGGACCGCATCGTCGAGGATCTGCGGCGAGCTTCCGCGACCGCAGGGTTGGCCTGCGCTGCGGATTCGCTGCAGATGAGGGTGGGCGCTGACCAAATCACCTACGCGCGCGCCGGAGCGCTGCTGACCAAGCAGGTCAACAACGACCCGGCGACGACGGTAGCCGGAGGGCTGACCGCCTTCACTCCCACCTGCCAGGCGGATAACGTCGTGAAGGTGCAGCTCGTCGTGCGAGGCAATGGGATGCGGTCAGAGCTGGCCCAAACGCTGGAATCGCAAGTGTGGGTGCAGAATCCGTAAAGATGATTACGGTGATTAAGGAAAAGAGAAAGCGGGGGTTTGTGCTGATCAGCAGCTTCATGGTGCTGACGGTCTTCCTCGTCTATAGCGGTGCGCTGAGCCAGCGGGCGGCGGCCCAGCGGCTGAGCGTTGAGCATCTGCGCGATGCGCTGCAAGCCCGCGATCTGGCCCAGGCGTCGCTGCAGCAGCTGCGCGAAGATTTCTATCAGTTCCTGGCGGCGGATGTCTACCAACTGCGCTATCAGGGCAATGCGCTGGCTGCCCTGCAGTGGCTGGATGCCTTCGATGAGCAGCCGCCGCAAGACCTCGACCCGCCGTTTGCGCTGGAGGCGGATGACACCTACCACGTGGCCGGCCTTGGCACGCAAGCCTCGCCGCGAAGCGTGGCCTTCAGCAGCGGGACCGGCGAGGCTTGGATCAGCTCGGTTGAGACCACGAATCCCGACGACACGCTCTCCCCGCGCCGCATCACGGTGATCGGCCAGGCGACGGTCGGGGGGATCACGAAGCAGCTGCAGGCGACGTATGACATCGCCCTGGGGGTGTCGGATATTTTCCGCTACGCCTATTTCGTCAACAACTACGGGTGGTTTGACATCCGCGGTGGAGCGTCCGTGGTCGTCAACGGCGAAGTGCGCGCCAACGGCGATCTCGATTTTACGAGCGACGTGGTTTCCGGCGGCCAGCTGACGAAAATCTACGTCAACGGCGATCTGTATGCGTCGGAAAACGACGAGCTCATCAATCCGGAGACCGGCCTTGCGGCCGTCGGGACCATTACCGGCAACCCCACGCAAACCGCGTCGTGGAACGCCTACTGGGACTATAAGCGGTCGGACCAGCGAGCCCGCCCGGCCCAGCAGATTACGGCCGCCGGCCAGCCGGCGATCAGCGGGGCCACCGCCGCCCTGGGGGCCGGCTATGGCTGGCATGCGAGCGCGCCGGAGCAGGTCAGATTCAGCCAGCAGCCGGTGCAGGACATGCCGTATCTGGGAAACCTGAGCCTCTACAAAAGCCTGGCCGCGTCGCACAACGACGGGGCAGGCTCCACCCTGAAATATTACGAGAACAGCCAATGGAAGACGATCACGGCGACGTATCAGGGGCCTGATGGCGCCGCCGAGACAGGGGATGAGAAGCAGCCAATCGTGCTCATCGGCACGTCCACGAACCCCATCAAGATCGACGGCCCGGTGGTGATTCCCGGCGATGTGATCATCCGGGGCTACGTGAGCGGCCGCGGGACGATCTACACCGGCCGCAATCTTCATGTCGTGGGGTCCATCGTGTACAAGAATCCGTCGGGGTGGGCGTCGCTAGAGCGGTACGAAGCCACCGATGTCGTGCGCCAATACAATACCACGAGCGGGATCATGTCGAATCTTGGCAAGGTCTGCAATGACGGAACTTATGTGGCGCCGAACGGGGCGGCGCCGGAGGGATGCTGAGCGATGAACCGCGCGGTCGCGATGCTGTGCCGTGTCTTGGTGGTTGTGGGAGCGCTCTGGTGGCAGGCGGCGGCCTTTGGCGCTGGCACCTGCACGCCGACCGAATGCGACGCGCCGGAGCCGACGTGCGCGAGCCCGAGATCCGGCACCTCGTATACGTACACGACGGGAACGAATAACTGCGGCAGCATATGTTACAAGAAGCTCATCCTCACCTGCAACGCTCCCGCGCCAAGCTGCGATGCGCTGACAACGAACGGGACCACCACGCCGTGCAACTTCGCGTGCACCAAAACACTCAGCGGCAACACGTGCCTGGCGATTCAGCCGGCCGTTTGCGGCCAGCCCACCCCCGGCCGCGGGAAGATCTGCGGCAATGCCTGCACGATCCCCGCCGTCCCCTGCGCCTGGAACCGCTATGGCTTCACGGTGCCAGGCGATGCCGACTACAGTTTTCCGCAGGTGAAGGACGCAGCCGGCAAGCTGGCGATCCCTGATCCCACGATGACTGATCTGGTCGGCTTTGCGGCAAAGGGCAACATCGTCATCGGCGACTACACCAGCGAGGCGTATGAGGAAAACGCGCTTCCGCTGATCAAAGCCGAAGACGGATCCAAGACCCAGCCCTATGTCATCGACCCGACCGACGCCGACTTGGGCTACCACACCGGCGCTGGCGGCCAGATGACGGATGCGCAGGGCCGCCCGATGTTCGACGGCAACTACGACCAGCGGGACAACGACGGCCTGGCGGAAGGCACGAAGCTCGACGGCTCTGACCGCAAGTTCTATGAGTCGACCCTCTCGGATGACACCTTCCGATCGAAGCTGGCTGTGCCCGCCTCCGGCACCATGCAGATCGACGGCGTGCTCTACACCAACCATGCGATCACCGGGCTGGTGCCGACGAACTTGATGGTCAACGGGTCATTCGTCGGGCGGGATGACGGCATGATCGTCAACGGCAGGCTGACCTTGAATCATGACATCCGTCTGATGGGCGGCGGCAACACCGGGCAAAGTGTCGTGCTGCCGATGTCGATCCAGCGTCCAGCGCTCACCTCGCTGCAAGATTGCCCTCCCTCCGGCTGCTCGTAACGCCCTTTGCAATCTCCGGCGTGATTCGGCATACTACTGGTTATGCGCACGTTTCTGCTGCTCCTTGCCGTGGTCATGCTGGCGGCCGGAGGTGCTAGCTGGTATCTGCGCGCACACCCGGAACACTCGCCCCTGGATGCGTTGCAGCAGCACGTGCAACTGCCGGATCAGGTGCGAGCTTTGCTTCAGAGAACCCAACAGCGGTTTTCCACAACGCCGGAGCTGGCAACGCCATCGCAGCCTCCAGCGTCCAGCTTCCAGCCTCCAGCATCCACTCCAGCATCCTCATCGAGTACGCTCGTCCCGCCCGTGACTACCAATCAGGTGACGCTGTATTTGACCAATGGCGGGGCCATGACCGGCGAGCTGCTGAAGGAAACGTCAGAGGAGGTGATTCTGCGGTTTGACTACGGCGATGTCGGCTTCAGACGCGATGAAATTGAGCGCGTGGAAAAAGGTGCGGCGAGTCTGAGCGGCGATGGCATTCTCATGCCCTGGGAGCACGAACACGAGAACATTCCCTGGGATTACCAGCACGAGGTGGTCGTGAAATTGATGAAGGGCACCGTGATCGACGCCAAGATCACCCAGGTCACCGACACGGACATCGTGCTCGCCCAGGAGCTGCCCGGCGGCGGGCAGATGGAGCAGACCATCGCCCGGAAGGATGTGGAGGCGCTGCTCTTTCGGCCGGCGCAGAATGAGCGCTCAACGGCGATCAAGAAGAATCTCCAAACCATTTTTCCCCAGATGTCATGGGACGATGAAGGGCTTTTCACGATTGTCAGCGATTCCGCCCCGCCGGATATCAAGAAGTACCGCCAGGTGATCCGGGAGGTCGCGACCGACTGGTACCTCACGTTCTTTCCCCTAGTGAAGGATCGCGCTCCCACCGTCCAAGCGTACATCGTGATCTTTGAAAACCAGGATGCGTATATCGAGTACGCGCTGACGGATGGGGTCCCCGGGTGGTTCGCGGTGGGATATTTTCAGCCGGAGGATGAAGTCTTGTATTGCTACAACATGGTCGGCGAGCAATTTTCCGAGCTGCTGTCCGAGATTTATCTCGGCCGCTTCCGGCGCGCGCGCGATCGCAGCACGGCGGCGTACAAAGGCTCGCAGTACGAAGACACGCTGGAGGGGCTGTGGTCGGAATTTTTGCGCAAGCTGGAGTCCGGCCACGCCATGGTGCGCCAGGCCTACGGCCAGCTCGGCAATGAAATCCTCCGGCATGAAATGACCCACGCCATGTTTCACGATTGGCAGCTCCAGCATATCGTCTTGTCAAAGATGTCGGAGGCGGATCAGGCCAAGGCGCAACAGAAGCGCGAGTTTCTGAAGGCGGGGACCGTGGAGGAGAAACGGAAGCTGCTTGAAGCCATGTTTGCCACCGAGAACGAAGACCAGATCACCGATCTTCAGGCGGCCAATTCCTGGTTCAGCGAAGGGCTGGCCGGGTACATGGAACCAAGCCCTGTTGGCGGCACCAATGTGTTGCGTCTGCCGGATGCCCAGAAAGCCCGCGGCGCGGGGCAGATCCTTCCCCTCGAATTTCTCCATGCCTTCCGGATGGGCAGCTTTGCGGGCATGGCCAACCAGAGCGCGCTGTATGCGTATGCGCAAAGCTGGGCCTTCTCCCATTTTCTCATGGTCCGCTATCGCAGCGGCTTCATGACGTATCTCGATCGTCTCGCCCGGCAGCCGCCGAACGACGGGGAGGACACGCTCCCCTGGCTGATGGAGGCCCTCGGCAAAGAGCAGCGGGCCCTGGAACAGGAGTTTCTTACCTACCTCGATCAATTTCCTCTTGAAGATCCGTTCTGGCTCAAACGCAAGCAAGCCATCCTTGATCTCCAGAATGAATTAAACGCCCTGCTGCAGCGCCTCTAAGTTACCTCGATTTAACCCAGCCGTCATCTGCCGGTAACATCCTTCAACTACAACGGCGATATCAGATATCGAATTCGATATCTGATATCGCTCTGGCTTGAAGATGGTCATACCTCAAACGCTCTCATTCGGCGATCTGGTCATCGACCTCGACAGCTATCAGGTGCTGGTGCGAGGCCGGCCGCTGCCCCTCTCCTATCGGGAGTACGCGTTGCTGGCGTACTTGGCCGGGCGTGCCGGGCAGGTGGTGAGCAAGCGCCGGCTCCTCGAAGAAGGCCTCGGCCGGCATGACCCCGGCGGCTTGCGCATGGTGGATGAGCATTTGCGCCACCTGAAGGGTGTCTTGCAGCGAGAAGGCCGGGACTGCATTGACGTGGTGGGGGATCAGGGCTATCGGTTTGTAACACAAACTTAACATGGCGGAAATCTGCGCGTCACGTGGCTGAGCCATACTTACACAGCATGATGAGCGCACCTGACCAATGGAGGGAGGGCATGTATCGACGCTGGATTCGTGATCTTCGCGGCTGGCTTTTTCTATGTGCTATCTGCTATGGGCTATCTGCTCCATTGACCGTATGGGCAACAGAACTCTCCCCACACCAGTGCCATCCACCCTTCCGCAAGAAGCGGCAAGCCAAGAAGCAAACTTCGGCAAACACGGTAACACAGATTGCGCAAACGATACCTAACAAGGAGGGAAAGTGATGCGAGGGAATACAAGGTATTGGCGGTTGGTCGTGGGGGGGATCATCGCGGTGAGTATGGTCTTCAGCGCTTCCGCTGTGGTGCTCGCCGCTGATCCGGCCACCGCAGGGTTGAGCGCTGAAATTGAAGTGTTGAAGGAGCGCCTCTCAAAATTGGAAAACGAGCTGACCGCGCAGCAAGCGGGCGCTGAGCCTGGCAGCGCCGTGGTCCAATTGCCCAGCGGCTTCCACGGCGTGCAGATGAGCGGCTTCGTCGATACCTCCTATACCTATAATTTTAATGAACCCACCGCTCGAACCAATTCCTTTCGCGTCTTTGATACGCGATCAGGGGATTTTATGATCAATAACGCCGAGTTAGTCATCGAGAAGCCGGTCTCCGCTGAAGCGCCCATTGGATTCCGGACCGATCTCAATTTCGGGGCGGACGCCGAAGTCGTTGGGTCGGTGACCACCGGGCTCGGTTCCCAAACGGATGAGCTTGATCTTCAACAGGGGTATGTGGAATACCTGGCCCCCATCGGCAATGGGCTGGATCTGAAATTCGGCAAGTTCGTGACGCTGCATGGCGCGGAAGTCATCGAAGCCAAGGATAACTGGAACTTTTCGCGTTCCTACCTCTTCGGATTTGCGATTCCCTTTACCCATACGGGGCTTCGCGCGAGCTACCCGTGGACCGAGTGGCTGACCACCTGCTTCGGCGTCAACAATGGCTGGGATGTGGTGGATGACAACAACAAGGCCAAGACCTTGGAGTTCAGCGCGACGCTGACCCCGTTTGAGCGTTTTTCGCTCATCAGCACCTACATGCTGGGGGCCGAGCAGACGAGCGACAGCCGAGATCAGCGCCACCTCATCGATCTCGTCGCTAGCTATCAGCCGATCGATAAGCTGACGTTGAAGCTGAATTTCGACTATGGCGCTGAGCAAGACGCCGTGGATGAGGCCGGGGGCGGCGATGCGACTTGGAATGGGGTCGCCCTGTACGCGAAATATGACATCACGGACAAATGGTCCATGGCCGGCCGATGGGAAGTGTTCAATGACCAGGATGGCGTGCGGACGGCCGTGAACTCTGCTGCGAGCAGCCCGACCGGAGATCCCATCACCGATCTTCGACTCATGGAATGGACGTTCACGACGGAATATAAACTCAACGCGCATCTGATTGCCCGGCTGGAGTATCGGGTGGACCAAGCCAACGAGCAGGTCTTCCGCCATCACCAGGGGTTGGACAACGCGCAGAACACCCTGGCGGTTGAGTTCATCGCGCCATTCTGAGAACAAGGAGGAAGCATGGATCCGAAAGTGGTGGCTGATACGCTGTGGGTGTTGATGACCGCAATGCTCGTGTTTTTCATGAACCTGGGCTTTGCGTGTGTGGAGACCGGGTTCTGCCGCTCGAAGAATGCGGTGAACATCCTGTCCAAGAACTTCATCGTCTTCGCCTGTTCGACGATCGGGTTTTGGATCTTAGGATTCGGCCTGATGTTCGGCAACGGCAATCCGTTGGTGGGCTGGGACGGGTTGTGGATCTTAGGCGGCGCTGACAACAGCCCGGCCACCGGGGAAGCGTACCAGGGGGCCTATGCGGCGCTGAACTGGACTGGCGTGCCGCTGCTGGCGAAGTTCTTCTTCCAGCTCGTCTTCGCCGGAACGGCCGCGACCATCGTCTCCGGAGCCGTGGCGGAGCGGATCAAGTACTTCTCGTTCATCGTGTTTAGTTTGGTCATTACGGCCGTGATTTACCCGGTCATCGGCCACTGGATTTGGGGCGGCGGCTGGTTGGCCGCCAAGGGATTCCTCGATTTTGCCGGCTCCACCCAGGTGCACTCCATCGGCGGCTGGGCCGCGCTCGCCGGCATCCTGGTGCTGGGTCCGCGGGTCGGCAAGTATAATAAGGATGGCACGGCGAACGCCATTCCAGGCCACAATCTGGCCTTGGGGCTGATCGGCTGTTTCGTGCTCTGGCTGGGCTGGTTCGGGTTTAACCCGGGATCCACCATGGCCGCGGATGTTGAGGCGATTTCGCGCATCTGCATTACGACGAATACGGCGGCGGCGTTTGCCATGCTCACCTCGACGATTGCCGCAACGGTGCTCTTAGGCAAGCCGGATCTGGGCATGACCATCAACGGGTGTTTGGCCGGGCTTGTCGCCATCACGGCACCCTGCGCGTTCGTCAGCGTGCTCAGCTCAGCTATCATCGGCGCCATCGCCGGCGTGTTGGTGGTCGTGGCCGTGATCATGTTTGATAAGGCGCACATCGATGATCCGGTCGGTGCGACATCGGTGCACTTGGTCAACGGCGTCTTCGGCACACTCTGCGTGGGCCTGTTTGCGGAGTCCCAATGGATGCCGAATAAGGCGAACGGGCTGTTCTTCGGCGGCGGATTCACGCAGCTGTGGATCCAGCTGCAAGGTGTTGTGGCCGTGGCCGCGACGGTCTTTGTCATGTCGCTGGCGGCCTGGTGGCTGATCAAGGCCATCATGGGCTTGCGCGTCTCCGTTCAGGAGGAGATCATGGGGCTGGATATCGGCGAGCACGGCAACTCGTGCTATCCGGACTTCGTCGTGCGCAAGACCTTGCCTGTCACCGTCAGCGCGGCTGCCTCAGTGGCCGAACCTGCAAGGAGCTGACCCCCATGTTAGAAACCGTCGCAGCACAGACGACGCCTCAAGGAAAAACGCGGAGTGCCACCATGAAGAAAATTGAAGCGATCATTCGTCCGGAAAAGTTGGACGACGTCCGCAAGGCGATTGAAGCCGTCGGCTATCCGGGGATTACCATCACCGAAGCCGAAGGCCACGGCAAGCAGAAGGGGATTACGCAGCAGTGGCGCGGCGAAACGTATCGGCTGGAGTTTCTGCCGAAGGTGAAGCTGGAGATTGTGGTGGGGGACGCGGATGTCGAGCCGACCGTCCAAGCCATCATCAAAGCCGCCCGAACCGGCGGCGTGGGTGATGGGAAAATCTTCGTCACCGATGTTCGGGACATCATTCGCATCCGCACCGGGGAGCGCGGCGAGGCCGCCATCTAAGGTCACAATAAATTGGATTGACTTAGGAAGACGCCCTGGTAGACTGAACCCATCGTCCTTCCCGGGACGCGTACGAGGCCAGAGGACACACGTCATATCTTACAAGGAGGCTAGACTCATGCCACGAGGAACAGTTGCAGCAGCGCGCCGAGCGGTTCGGGTCACCCGAAGTGCCGCGGCCGCCACGGTCGGCGCGAATCATAATGCCAAGCTCACCGCGCCGATTACGGAAGACGCAGTCAAGAAAGTCTGGCAGATCATCCGCCAGAACAAAATCACTGTGGTTGACCTGAAGTTCAACGACCTGCCCGGCTTGTGGCAGCACTTCTCCATCCCCGTCGAGGAAGTGGCCCAGAGCGCGAAGGAAGGCATTTGGGTTGATGGCATCGGCTTTGACGGCTCCTCGATCCGCGGGTTCCAGAAGATTCAAGAGTCGGACATGAACCTGTTTCCCGACCCGTCGACGGCGGTGCTGGATCCGGTCTGCGAGACTCCCACCCTCAGCATCGTCTGCGACATCTACGACCCGCTGACCCACGAACCCTACTCTCGCGATCCCCGCTATATCGCCAAGAAAGCCGAAGCGTATCTCAAGAAGACCGGCATCGGCGATGTGAGCTACTGGGGGCCGGAGCCGGAGT
>JACQWM010000028.1 GCA_016209275.1 Candidatus Omnitrophota bacterium | reverse complement strand
TTGGTGCCGACTTTGTAGCGCTCTTCCACTTTCTCGTTCTGTCCCAGCTCAAGCTCGGAGAGATGCATGAGCCCTTCCACATCTTTCGCGATTTCCACGAACAGTCCGAAACCGGCGACCTTCGTCACCGTGCCTTCCACCGATGAACCGAGCTGGAATTGCTGAATCAGCTGCGGCCAGGGATCCGACATCATCTGCTTCATGCCAAGCGTAATCCGGTGGTTGTCCGGCTCGCAGGTGACAACCATCACTTCGACCATCTTGCCCTTCTTGAGGACCTCGGAGGGGTGGTTGATCTTGCGGGTCCAGGAAATATCTTCATTGTGCAGCATGCCTTCAAGGCCGTCTTCCAACTCAATGAATGCGCCATAATCGGTGAGCTGCCGCACCCGGCCCATGACCACGGCCTGCGGCTTGTATTTCTCGGCCGCGGTCTGCCACGGATCGCCGGCGGCCTGGCGCATCCCCAGCGAGAGCCGCTGGTTCTTGGCGTCAACCGCCAGCACCACCGCTTCGATTTCCTGCCCCACCTGCAACAGCTCGGAGGGATGATTGACGCGCTTGGACCAGGACAGCTCCGAGATGTGCACGAGGCCTTCGATGCCTGGCTCCACCTCAACGAAGGCGCCGTAGGGCACGAGGTTTACCACTTTCCCCTTGATTTTCGTATTGACGGGATATTTTTCCTCGGCGTGCTGCCAGGGGCTCGGAAAGAGCTGCTTCAGCCCCAAGGACACCTTGTTGGCCTGCCGGTCAATGGCCAGCACGATCACGTCCAGCTTCTGGCCGACCGAAAGGACCTCGGAGGGGTGGCCGATGCGCCCCCAGGAAATGTCGCCGATGTGCAGCAGGCCGTCGATGCCGCCCAAATCGATGAACGCGCCGAAATCGGTCAGGTTCTTCACGGTGCCGGCGCGGCGTTCGCTGACGGTCAGCGACTCGATGAGCTTCTGGCGGATCTGCGTTTTCTCTTTGAGGAGGTAATCGCGGTGGGACACGACGATGTTTTTGCGGGAGCGGCTGATCTTGATGATGATGAACTTCAGGCCCTGGCCGACGAGGGAATCCAGATTCGCGTAGCCTTTCAGGGAGGCGAGGGAGGCCGGCATGAACGCCTCGATGCCGATATCCACCATGAGCCCGCCTTTGACCTTACGGAGGGGCCGGCCGTCGATGATGTCGCCTTCCTTGCAGTTGTTGACGATCCGCTCCCAGCCCTTCTGCCGGTCGGCCTTGTGCTTGGAGAGGATGACCATGCCCTGCTCATCCTCGATCTTCTCCACTAGCACTTCGACCTCATCGCCGACTTTCAGGCTCTGGGGATCGGAGAACTCGAGCCGGTTGATCGAGCCTTCGGACTTAAAGCCGATGTCCACCACCACGTCCGCAGGGTTGACCGCGATGATGCGGCCCTTGACGATCTGCCCTTCGGCGATGGAGCGCATGCTCTGCGCGTAGAGATCGGAGAGCGTTTCGGTTGTTTCCTCGGTCATCATCTCGTCTTGAGGGTTGTTGGGCTGCTCAACTGGGCGGCCAGTTGGCGCCACGCCGTTGTCACGGCCTCCGCAAGCTGTTGGTGGGCATTGCGAGAGGCCCCGGAAACCGTAGACCCAAGAGTATAGGGGATCGGCGGGCCGAACGCAACGGAAATTTTTGAGCGTCGCAGGCGCAGCGGCCCCGTCGGCCCCATCGCCTCAAAGGTGCCCTGCACCACCGCCGGAACAATCGGGGCTTTCGCCGCCATGGCCAGCAGGCCAACACCGCGCTTGGCCTGGCCTAACCGGCCTGAGAGCTGGCGAGTGCCTTCCGGAAAGATCGCCACGACGCCTCCTCGGCGGAGCTTGACGATGGCCGCGCGCAGCGCGCCCAGATCCGCTTCCCCGCGCCGCAACGGCACCGCCCCAATGGAGCGCAGATACGCGCCCAACAACGGCTTCGCAAAGAGGCTGGAGCGCGCCATAAAATCGATGGGGCGCGGGCACGCCACCCCCAGCAGCGGCGGATCGAGATAGCTGACATGATTGCCGGCGAGGATGCACGGACCACGCCTCGGCACATGGCGCTGCCCGCGGACGGACAGGCCGTAGGCGCCGCGAAACACCAGCCACAGCAGGAGCCGGCTGAGCTGATACGGGACGGCCTGTGCGACCGTCATGCGCGGGGATGCGCGATATGCCGGAGCATTGCCCGGATCACTTGGGCAATCGTCAGGCGGGTCGTATCGATCGTCACGGCCCCCCGCGGCTTCACGAGCGGGCCCACGCGGCGATTGCGATCCAGATGATCGCGGAAATGCAGCTGCTCCTTCACTTGGATCATGGGCGGCTTGGTCCCGTAGAGACGGGCCAGCTCTGATTGGCGCCGCCGAGCCCGGACGGCCGGATCCGCGTTGAGGAAAAACTTGTGCGGTGCCTGAGGAAACACCACCGAGCCGGTATCGCGGCCTTCAACAACCATGCCTTGGTGGTTCGCGAGCCGACGCTGCAACGCCACCATGGCGGAACGGACCGCCGGCTCCTGGGAGACTTGGGCGGCGGCCTCGGTCACTTCTTCCGTCCGGATCTTCGTGGTGATGTCGTGCCCGCGCAAGAAGACGCGCAAGCCGACGTCAGGATCTTGCCGCAGCCGAAGCGGAAGGGCCTTAGCCAACCGTGCGACCTGCTTGGCGTCCGTGATGGGATTCAAATCGGCATGCAGGGCCGCGTAGGCCAGCGATCGGTAGGTCGCACCGGTATCCAAATAGAGCAACCCCAGCCGCTTGGCTAGCAATCTTGCCACCGTGCTCTTCCCCACGCCGGCCGGACCGTCGATGGTCACCACCAGTGGCCTAGTCAAGGGCATCACGTTTGGCTTTTGCTGCGCGCAGCAATCGGCGCAGGGCCGGACGATCGCTCCAGGCGAGGTGCTTGCGCAGCTGCTGCCACGTCCGCTCGAATCGCCGCATGGCCGCGGTGATCTGGCCGCGGTTCGTCAAAAAGATCGCCTCCCACAAAGCCGGATCGCTTTTGGCGACGCGCGTGCCGTCGAGAAAACTGCGAGGCGCGATGGCTAAGGCCTTGGGCTCGGTGGCGGCCATGAGGCAGAAGGCCATCACATGCGGCACGTGACTGACTTCGGCCAGCAGCTGATCGTGGCGCGCGGGATCCATCATGATCACTCGATCGGCGATCGCGGCCCAGAACCGCCGGACACGAGCTAACGCGGCTCGATTCGTGCGTCGGGTTGTGGTCACAATGCACAGTGAGCCATCGTAAAGATTCTTTTGAACCGCCCGAATCCCGCGCCGCTCGGAGCCGGCCAGGGGGTGTGCTCCGACAAACGCCACGCCGCGGCGCCGCGCGCGCTCCAGCGCATGCACGATCGCCTCTTTGGTGCTGCCGACATCAGTGAGGATGCTGCCTGGCTTCATGGATCGTGCGATCCGCGGGCCGAGCGGGAGCATCACATCGACCGGTGTGGCCAGGACGACCAGGTCGGCATCGGCCACCGCCTTGCGCAGGTCGGTCGTACCCCAGGTGACTGCACCGGAGGCTTTGGCCTGGCGAAGTGTTGCGGGTTTACGACTCCAACCAACGACCTCATGGGCAAGCCGTTTCTTGCGAATCGCCATGCCGAGCGACCCGCCCATGAGTCCAAGTCCTACGATCGTGACTTGCTTAAAGTGTGTCATTGATCGATTAATGCGACCCACGATTCATGACCCATGACGCATGACATATGACATATGACACAAGACACATGACACACGACCAAATATGTTTTTGTTTTAGTCATGGGGCATGCGTCGTGTGTCATGGGTCGCCGTTTCGTCATAATGTCCGACCCACCGCTTTGGCGACTTTGCGAATTTCTGTCACGAGCGCAGCAAACTTCTTGGGCAGCAGCGACTGGGGCCCGTCCGAAAGTGCGACTTCCGGATTCGGATGCACTTCGATGATCAGCCCATCCGCGCCGGCGGCGATGGCGGCCTTGGCCATCGGTCCGACATATTCCCACGTGCCGGTGCTATGGCTCGGATCCACCACGATCGGCAAGTGCGACAAGCTCTTGATGACCGGCACGGCGTTCAAGTCCAGCGTAAAGCGCGTGGCGGTCTCAAACGTCCGGATGCCGCGCTCGCACAGGATCACGTTGAAATTCCCCTGGCTTAAGATATACTCCGCCGCCAGCAGAAACTCATTGATCGTCGCAGATAAACCCCGCTTGAGCAGCACCGGCTTCTTGGACTGCCCCACGTCTTTCAGCAGCTCAAAGTTCTGCATGTTGCGAGCGCCGATCTGGATCATATCGGAGTATTCCTCGACCAGCGGCAAATCGCGCGTATCGAGCAACTCCGTCACCACGCGCAGGCCGGTCTCATGGGCCGCCTCGCGCAGCAGCTTCAGCCCTTCTTCGCCGAGCCCCTGGAAGGAATATGGCGAGGTGCGCGGTTTAAATGCTCCGCCGCGGAGAATTTTGGCGCCGCCGTGCTTCACCGCCTTCGCCACCTCCTGCAGCATTTGCCGGTTTTCCACCGAACACGGCCCGGCCATGATCACCACTTCTTTGCCCCCGATTTTGACATCGCCGCCTACGTCGATGACGCTGGCCTCAGGCTTGAATTCCCGCGAGACCAGCTTGTAGGGCTTGAGCACCGGCATCACTTTCTCAACGCCGGGGATCACTTCCAGCGGCTGCACGCGCAGCTGATCCTCCGGCCCGATGACGCCGATGATGGTGCGCTCGGTGCCCTGGGACACCATGGGCTTGAGGCCAAGCGCCTTGATGCGCTCAATCACATGATTGATCTGTTTCTTCGTTGCATCCGGTTTTAAGACGATAATCATGACACCCTCCTTATCCTGCGCCGACTAACGTAAACACTGGCGTAATTCCTGAATAAATTTTCGATTCTCAGCGGGCGTGCCGATTGTGATCCGAAGACACCCGGTCAGTTTCCAGCCGCTCATTTCGCGGACGATCACGCCGCGCTGCAACAGGGCGTGCGCAATCTCCGGCGCGCGCGGGCCAAGCTTTAGCAGGATAAAGTTCGTCGCGCTCGGAATCGAGCGGATCTTCAGCTGATCACATTCTCTGAGCAGATAGCGCTTGCCGTCAGCGACGAGCTTGCGCGTCTTGGCAAGAAACGCTGTATCATCAAGCGCTGCCACCGCAGCGGCCTGGGCGAGCGAGTTGACATTAAATGGCTCGCGCACGGCGTCCATGGCCGCAACCACCGCTGGCTCCGCGATCCCATAGCCGATGCGCAGCCCAGCGAGTCCATACGCCTTTGAGAACGTCCGCGTCACGATGAGCGGATGCTGCTCAATCAGCGGAATCGTCTGCGGATAATCCGGCGCATCCGCAAACTCATAGTACGCCTCATCCATGAACACCAGGACATGGCGCGGCAGATCGCGCACAAAGGCCAGCACCTCCTGCCGTGTGACATAGGTGCCGGTGGGGTTATCCGGATTGGCGATAAAGACGAGTTTCGTATCCGCGGTGATCCGTGCTCGCATCGCCGGAAGATCATAGCGATAATTCGTCAAGGGCACGACCACGACCTTGGCCCCGCAGGCCTTGGCCTGCAGCTCGTAGATCAGGAAGGTTGGAGCCGCCACCACCACGCCATCCCCCGGATCGACAAACGCCCGTAGCGCGAGGACGATGAGCTCATCCGAGCCGTTGCCGAAGATCAGCGCTGAGGGATCGACATGCAGTTTCTTCGCCAGTTTCGCGCGCAGCAGCGGGCAGGTCGACTCAGGATACCGGTGCAGATCCTTGAGGGCTTTCTGCGCGGCCGCCACGGCTTTGGGCGAGGGCCCCAGCGCGTTCTCATTGGAGGCCAGCTTGATGACCGAGGAGAGTTTGAGCTCTCGCTTGACCTCCTCAATCGGTTTGCCCGGCCGATAGGCCGTCAAATTCCGAATCGTCGCCCGCGCTCGTGTATCAATCATTTGATGCGGATTACACAGATTATTGGTCATTTATTGGTCACTGGATACGATCCTAAAATGCGAAGTAACGACGTCGAACGTTCTAAAGCTATCAGCGCTTTCTTCAGGCGCGGCTCGCTCATGTGGCCGTCGACGTCGATGAAAAAGAGATACTCCCAGGCCTTGCGCTTCGAGGGCCTCGACTCGATCTTCGTCAGGTTGATACGGTTGTGCTTGAATGGCACGAGCGCATCATGCAAGGCCCCCGGCTTATCCTTCAGCGCAAAGAGGATCGACGTCTTGTTACGGCGGCCGCGCTTTGGCTCGCCTAAACCCAGAATGAGAAATCGTGTTTTGTTCTCCCGCTCATCCGGAATCGGCATGGCGCGCAACCGATGCTCGCGCGCGAGCTCCTCCCGGCCGATCGCGGCGACCGCATGGCGCTGTGCTGCTGGCAACTGCACGAGCATCCAGACGGCATCGGCGGTTGAGCTCGTCTCCGTGCGCGCCACACGCGGCAAATGATGATCGAGCCATCGACGGCATTGCGCCAGCGCCTGAGGATGCGAGTAGACCGTGCGAATCTGCGAGAGCGATGCCTTGGGTGCTGTGATGAGCGCGTGATGGACCAGGAGCTCGGCTTCTCCATGAATCCGCACGGGCGTATCCACGAAATCGATAAACCGATCCAGGGTGTGCGCGACCGACCCCTCCAAAGAATTCTCAACAGGCACGACCCCGTAGTCGGCCTGCCGGCGCTCGACCAGATGGAACACATCATCGATCGTCGCCGCATGAAGATACCGGGCTCGCGCTCTGAAGCGGGCCTTGGCGGCGAGGTGCGTGTTCGTCTGCTCAGGACCCAAATACGCGATGGTTTGCATTCCCTCACTCACTGACTCACCCGCTCACTTACTCACTGGACTCTGTCGTCGCCGTTTCGCAGAACGACGCTCACGGCGGCGGCACTCGCACAAAATGGCTTGGAACGCATGCTCGACCGCCCGCGGCGAGAGCGGGCCACGGTTGGCGTGGACCACGTGCTTCAACACCGAGGCCTCGCGCGCCGCGTCAAACACCGGCCACTTGCGCCGATGCTTGATCCGGCCGATGGCGAGTGCCAAAGCGGCCCGCTGATTCAGCAGGCGCAAGAGCTGCTCATCCAGCCGGTCAATTCGACGGCGTAGCGACGGCAGATTCGGCATGAGGCTCTTGAATCGTGGGCGTGGCCATTTTGGGTAATGCTTCAATTGATGTCAGCCCGAAATGGCGCAGAAACTCCGTGGTGGTTCCGTAGAGAAACGGCCGGCCCGGCGTGTCTTTTCGGCCGGTCATTTTCACAAATTGCCGCTCAACGAGGGTATCAAGTGAAGCAGTCGCATCAACGCCGCGGACCGCTTCGATTTCGGCTTTGGTGATCGGCTGGCGATACGCGATGATGGCGAGTGTTTCCATCGTCGCCGATGTGACCGAATCCGGCTTGGGCGGCTGCAGCGCCTTGCGAATCCAGGGGGCGAGCGACTCATCGGTCACCATGTGCAAGCCCCCGGCGATGTCTTGGATCCGGAACGCGCGATTCGCCGCCGCATATTCGGCATTGAGGTGTTCTACCGCCTGCCGGATCGCTGTGTCGTCCGCATCCTGCAGAATGTCCTTGAGCCGCTTCACCGATAATGACTCGCTGAACACAAACAACAAGCCTTCAATGACCCGCTTCAGTTCAACCTGTTCCATACCCCCCTCAGCTCGAAACCACGGTGATAGTGATGTCTGAAAACGAGGATTCTTGGATGGCACGGGCGATGCGTTGGCGGATGAGCTCCAACAAGGCCAAAAAGGTCACCACCAGCTCCAATTTGCTTTTCTCCGGCGTAAAAATATCAAGAAAACGCACGTGCCGCTTCACCGTCAAGAGCACGCGCAGCTCGGTGAATTTCATCTCGACGGTCCAGGGCTCGACGTTCACCTCATAGATCGGCGCGCCGGCTTTCTTCAGCACGCGGCCGAAGGCCCCCATCAAATCGGTGAGGCTGACTTCCGCGGGTGCAGGGGCCGCCGCGGCATCACCGGCATCGGTCGTACACGCTGCCGGCGCGCGGCCAAAATGCTTGTGCTGCAAGGCATGCAGCTCGGCGAGCAATTGCGCGACGGTCTTGAACTGCTCGTACTCCTTGAGTCTCCGCTCGAGCTCCTCAAGGCTGACCGGGACGTCCTCCTCATCCACCATCGGAGGCTGGGGCAGCAAGCCTCGGGCCTTGATCGCCACGAGCATCCCCAGCAGCGGCAGCGGCTCCGCCAGCTCGTTCAACTCAATCCCGGAGCGCTTGACCTGCTCCAGGTATTGCTCGGTAAGATCCACCAGCTTGATGAGAAACACATCGACGAGATTGGCCTTGGTCAACTCCACGAGGAGCGACAAGGAGCCTTCGTAAATGTCCGCATCGACTTCGTACCGCATTTCAGTGGCCGGGTGGCCGGGTGGCCGGGTGGCCGGGTATGACTTGGCCACTTGGCCACTTGGCCACTTGGTCACCGCCAATAAGGCCGAAGGCTTGCTTCACCTCATGAATCGTCTGCTGGGCCACGGCGCGGGCCCGCATGGCGCCGTCGCGCAAGATGCGCTCGATGTCGCCCGTCGAAGGGCCGCGTGATCGCGCCGCGCGAAACGGCTCGGTCAGCTGAACCAGCAGCTCGCCAAGGTCGCGCTTATTCTCGACACAGCCCCGCGTGGCGTTGCGACAGCCGTCCCAAAACGGCTGGTAGCCGGTCGGGTTGAGCATCTTGTGATAATTGCAGACGTTGCACGTCTCCGGGTGCCCTGGATCGGTGCGCTTGATGCGCAGCGGATCGGTGAACATCTTCTGCGCCGTCGCGCGAATCCCCTCGGCTGACTCCGAGAGATTGATCGTGTTGCCATAGCTTTTTGACATCTTGCGACCGTCGGTGCCAAGGAGTTTCGGGGCTTCGGTCAGCAGCGCTTTCGGCTCGGGAAACATCTCGCGCTTCAGCAGAAAGTGGATTCGCCGGACGATCTCACGCGCGAGCTCCAGGTGCGGCAACTGGTCCTCGCCCACCGGCACCGCATGCGCCTTGTAGAGCAAAATGTCCGCCGCTTGCAGCACCGGATAGCCGAGAAATCCGTAGGTGGCCAAATCCCTCCCCTGGATTTCCCGCAGCTGCTCCTTGTACGTCGGCACCCGCTCGACCCACCCTAACGGTGTCAGCATGGCGAGTATGGCGAAGAGCTCCAGGTGCTCAGGGACATCCGACTGCCGGAAGATCACGCTGCGGGAGGGATCAATGCCGGCGGCAAGCCAGTCGCGCACGTTCTCCAGCGACCATTCATGGAGGCGTTGGGGGTGCTCATACTCGCTCATGAGCGCGTGGTAGTCCGCGACCATGAAGAAGCACTCGTACGACGCTTGCAGCGAGTTCCAATTGGCCAGCGCCCCGACCAAGTGGCCGAGATGCAATTGGCCGGTCGGCCGCATCCCGCTGAGCACGCGTTGTTTCATGCGCAGGTTACCGGGAGCCCCAAGGCCACCGCATCTCTTTGAGCGGCAGCACGCGGAACACGTACTTCCCGCGAATGCTTCGCTGCCTGCGCTGAGACGCCTCGCTCTGGCTCACGAGCGACACCACCAAATCAAATGCGATGATGCGCTTGTCATCATCGATGCTCACGCTCCCCGTCACCTTCTCGCTGTACAATTCTTCCTGCTGGGTGGCGCCGAACCCCAACACGGAGTAATAGACGCGAACGTCTTTGGCGGGGAGCGTATAGGTGCCGTACGCCGCTTGGTCGGCAAACTCAAACGTCAACCAGGTCAGATAGCGGGTGGACCGCGGAGTGGCGGCATCCGGCGAGGACACCGTCTCCGTATTCGAATCGCCCACCACCACCACGAAGCGCCGGCCATCTTCCAGGCGGTGCCCATCGGCGACGGACACGTCGTTCTCTGGCCCGGGGAATTTCCCCGCCATGGCCACCCCGTAGACGCCGTACGCCACCCCGGTCGTGGCCGAATCGGATGCGGCGCTGGCGGCCTCGCCCTGCATGCCGCACATCAGGCTCCCGATGAACGCGCTCACGACTGCCGCCAACACCATCCGAGCCATGGGCACTAGTCCAACTTTCTCGCCACCTTCTTCAATTCCCACGCTTCCAGCAGATCGCCGACTTGCAGGTTCGTGGCATGCGCTAACAGCACCCCGCACTCAACGCCTTCCTGCACCTCGCGCGCATCATCCTTCAGGCGCTTCAGGCTGCCGATGGTGGTCTCCGCCAGCCGATCCTTGCCGCGGATGACGCGGATCGTGCAGTCGCGGCGCACGCTGCCCTTCGTCACCATGCACCCGGCCACCAGGCCCTTCGAGGTCGGAAAGATCTTGCGCACCTCGGCGCGGCCCACGAAGAGCTCTTCAATGGTCGGCTCCAGCAATCCTTCGATCGCCGCCTTGATGGCCCCGACCAGCTCATAAATAATCTGATAGATATGCAGATCAACACCCTGTGTCGCCGCCAGCACTTGCACTTTCAGATCGACCCCGACGTGAAATCCCACGACAATCGCGTCAGACGCCGCCGCCAGAATCACATCCGATTCGTTGATGTCCCCCACGCCGATGTGCAGCATCTTAAACGACACTTCGTGCTTCTCAGCATCTAGCTTCTGCAGGCTCTGCACAATAGCCTCGAGCGAACCCTGGACATCGGCCTTCAGAATCAATCGGAGCTCCTTGAGCTTGCCTTCGGCGATGCGCTGGTGCAGCTCCTCTAGCGTGATGCGTTTTGGATGCAGCACCGCCTGCAGGTCTTTCCGGGTTTGCCGGTGTTCGGCCAGCTGCCGGGCCAGCTTATCATCCGGCACGATGAGGAACCGATCGCCGGCCTGCGGCACCTCGGGCAGGCCGAGCACCTCGATGGGTTTTGACGGCCCGGCCTCCTTGACGCGGTGACCGCGATCATCCACCATCGCGCGCACCCGGCCGATGAGGTGGCCGATCACGATCGTCTCGCCGATGCGCAGCGTGCCGTGCTGCACGAGCAGGGTCGCCACCGGCCCGCGATCTTTCGTTTGCTTGGCTTCAATCACCGCGCCCGAGGCGGGGCACGTCGGATCGGCTTTCAATTCCAGCAATTCCGCTTCGAGCAGCAGCATTTCCAAGAGTTGGTCGATGCCCTGCCGGCTGCGCGCGGACACCGGCACCATGATCGTCTTGCCGCCCCAGTCTTCCGCGATGAGGCCGTGCTGTGTCAGCTGCTGCTTCAGTTTTTGGGGATTCGCCTCCGCTTTATCCATTTTGTTCATGGCCACCACGATGGGAACATCGGCGGCGTTTGCATGGTTGATCGCTTCGACCGTTTGCGGCATCACCCCGTCATCCGCGGCCACAACCAGCACGACAATATCGGTGATATTCGCTCCTCGAGCCCGCAGCGCGCTGAACGCTTCATGGCCGGGGGTATCGAGAAATGTCACGCGCCCCTTGTCCAGCAAGACTTCATAGGCGCCGATATGCTGCGTAATGCCTCCGGCTTCCCGCTCGGCCACTTTCGCTTCGCGGATCGCATCCAGCAGGCTGGTCTTGCCGTGATCAACGTGCCCCATGAAGGTCACGACCGGAGCGCGCGGTGCGAGATGCGCGGGATCCGGCTCCGCCGCCTGCAGCAGCTGCTCTTCGAGGGTCGGCTGCGGGGCCACCTCCCAGTGAAACGCCTGCGCTGCCTTGGTCGCCACCGCCTCGTTCAGCGGGTGCAGCAGTGAGGCGAAGATCTTCTGCTGCATGAGATATTTGATCAGCTCGCTGGCATTCATCCCCATGGCCTGCGCAAGATCCTTAACCGTCACTGGAAATCGCAGCTCAAGCCGCTTGGGCGCTGCCGGAGTCTCGGCGGCAGCAGGCGGTGCCGTAAGCGCTTCCGGTGACGGCGCGGGCTTGGCGGATGGCGCGACAGGAGCCGGCGGTTTCGGTTTCGGCGGGGCCAGGGTGGCCGCCGCGGCGCGCGCACCACGGGCCGCCGGTGCCAGATGAAGCGATGGCGCCGCCGCTGGGCGAGCGGGCGCCGCCGACGACGGGGCCGTGGCGACGGGCCGGGCCGGCTTGATGATGGGCTCAGCGGACTTTGCGACGGCCGCTCGGGGGACCGATGGCGCCGTCGGAGCGGCTTTCGCTGCGGCTGAGGTCTTGGCCGCCGAGACCGCCGTTTTGGCGGCGGCCTTTGCGGGGGGCGCTTTTGTCGATTTCTTCACCGAGGCCTTTGCGGCGGGAGCGGCCTTTTTGGCTGGGGCGCGCACCGTCAGCGCTTTGCGCACGCGGTTGACCGCATCCGCATCCAGCGTGCTCGTAGCACTCGCGGCTCTCACCCGCAGGGCTTTGAGCTTGACCAACAGCTCGCTCGAGCTCAGATGCAAGGCTTTCGCGAGTTCGCTAACTTTCATTCGATGCCTCTGGCGTCCCTTCCTGTTCAGGTTCGGCCTTCGCGGGAGGTTGGGCGGCCTCCGTCGTCTCGCCGCCGTCAACCTTGGGACTCCGATCGGCGGCTCCGCCTGACGGCGAGGCAGGACCGCCTGACGGCGGCTGACTCAGGGATGCCTTTGCCGACTGCAGCAGCTTCTCGGCGGTTTTTTCGCCGATGCCTTTAATCGCGGTGAGCTGCTCCAGGGTCTTGGCCGCAAGCTGGGCGACCTTCGTGATGCCGGCCTCGTTCAGCCGCTGCTCCAATAAGGGACCGACGCCAGGCAGGCTGCGCAAGGGCGCGTCCGCCTGGCCGCTCTGTGCTAACTGCGAGCGGCTCTTGATGTCAAGCTGCCAGCCGGTGAGCTTCGACGCCAACCGCACATTCTGGCCTTTCTTGCCGATGGCGAGCGAGAGCTGATCATCATCAACGATCACCAGCGCATCATGCGCGTCGGCATGCAGCTCGATATCGGCGATCTTCGCCGGAGACAGCGAGGCGGCGATGAATTCCTTGGGATCCTCATGCCAGCGGATGATGTCGACTTTTTCTCCGTGCAGCTCGCGGACGATATTTTTCACCCGGGTGCCGCGCATGCCCACACAGGCCCCCACGCAATCCACCTTGTCATCGCCCGACGCGACGGCGAGTTTGGTCCGGTCGCCGGCCTCGCGAGCGATCCCCTTGATCTCCACGATGCCCTCGCCGATCTCCGGCACCTCAAGGGCGAAGAGCCCGCGGATGAAGTTGTCGTGCGTGCGCGAGAGCACCACCGCAGGCCCTTTCGCGCTCTTGCGGACGTCCAGCACATACCCTTGCAGGCGGTCGCCCTGGTGATACTCTTCGTGCGGGATCCGCTCGGATTTCGGCAGCACCGCTTCGGTCCGGCCCAGCTCCACAATGATATCACCCCGCTCAAACCGGTGCACGGAGCCGGTGATGATATCGCCGACGCGGCCCTGGAATTCGTTGAAGATGACGTCCCGCTCCGCTTCGCGGATTTTTTGGATGATCACCTGCTTGGCGGTTTGCGCGGCGATGCGGGTCAGGTGCGCAGAGTCAATCTCCTTGCCGGCGACGATCACGGTGAGTTTGCCGGTCTTGCGGTCAAAGGTGGCACTCGCCTCCGTTTCCTCGCTGACCCCTTCGCTCTTTTTGGCCGCCGTCGCCACCGCCGCCTCAACCGCTTGGATCAGGACCTCGCGGTCGACGCCTTTGTCCCGCTCAATCGACTCAAGAATGGTCAGCAATTCTCTACTGCTCATCGTCCTCGTCCTACCATCGCAGCGCTTTTTTCGCGACGGTGATCTGGGTGAATGGGACCGTGACGTTGCCAGCCGGCGTCTTGACCACCACCGCCTCCGGCTGGACCGCCAGAATGATGCCCATCAGCTCTTTGGTCTTTCCGTTGTCCGTCAACAGCTCCATGCGCACCTCTTCTCCGAGCGCTCGCTCAAAATCCCGCTTGGTCGTCAGCGGGCGATCCAGCCCCGGCGAAGACACCTCCACGATATAGCTGCTGTCAATGATGTTGGCCTGCTCTAAGGCGTTGCTGATGTGCTGATTGACCCTGGCACAGTTCGCCAGCGTGACACCGCCCGGCCGATCCACAAGCAACCGGATCAGCGCCTGGCGGCCTTGGGGGCGGCAGGTCAGCTCCACCAGCTCCATCCCCGCCTCCGCCAGAATCGGCTCAACCAACGCGTGAATCTGCGCCACCTGCGCTTCCTCTATTGGCATCGCTGGAGAATAAAAAAGTGGGGGATACCCCACTTGTGGCCTTGCTATGGTAAATCGTAGAATACTACGAAGAGGATGCCTTGTCAAGCCACTGGCGGATCGTTGCCGCAAGCTGGCTCGGCTCTGCCTGAACCTTCTGTTTGCTGGCTCGCTCGACGACTTCCACTTTTCGCTCGGCCTGCCAGACTTTGCCGATGACGACTTGAACGGGAATGCCAATCAAGTCGGCATCCTTAAGCTTCACGCCCGCAGAGAGTTGACGATCGTCCAGCAGCGCTTCAAGACCGGCCTTGCCGAGCGCCTCATACAGCGCTTCGCCAACCTTGCCCTGCTCAGCGTTGTCATGCTCCATGATGCTGATCACCACCTGAAAGGGGGCGAGGTTAACCGGCCAGATGATACCAGCGGCGTCATGGCCTTGCTCAATCGCCGTGGCGAGGATGCGGTTGACCCCGATGCCGTAGCAGCCCATGACCATGGGTTTGACCGCCCCATCCGCAGCTTGGAATTCCGCCCCCAGGGCTTGGCTGTATTTGGTGCCGAGCTTAAACACGTGGCCGATTTCGATGGCTTTCACAAAACGTAAGCGCCCTCCGCACTTCGGGCATGCATCGGCTTCAGTCACCATCCGAAGATCGGCCTCAGTAGTCACGGTAAAATCTCGGCCGGGGTTCACATTGATCATATGGGCTTCGGCCGCATTCGCTCCGGTGACCGCGTTGACCATGCGCATCACCGCATGATCCGCCACGAGCGTGACCCCACCCAGCTTGACCGGCCCGGTAAAACCCATCGGGGCGCCCGAAAGCCGCTCAATCGTCTTGGCATCGGAGAGCTTCACGTGCGCTGACGTGAGGACCCGGGCCAGCTTGGCCTCATTCACGTCATGATCGCCGCGCACCAGCACCGCGACATGCTCTTTCTCAACGTCGTAGATCAGGGTTTTGATCAATGCGCTCGATGGCACCTTGAGAAATTCGCTGACCTCTTTGACACTGTGCTTGCCTGGCGTTTTCACCACCTGGAGCGGCTGTGGCCGCTCGGTCGAAGGTGGAAGGTGGAAGGTGGAAGGTGGGCACGTGGCAGCTTCGAGGTTTGCTGCGTAGTCGCACGTGGTGCATTTCACGACGCGATCCTCCCCGCACTCGGCCGGCCCCATGAACTCTTGCGAGCCTGAGCCGCCCATCATCCCGGGATCCGCCTCGCAGGCCAGGAACTTCAGCCCGCAGCGAGTAAAAATCCGGTGGTAGGCCTTGGCCATGGCGTCATAACTGCGGCCAAGCCCTTCGTGATCCGCGTCGAAGCTGTACGCATCTTTCATCAAAAATTCTTTCGAGCGGATCACCCCGCCGCGCGGTCTTGGCTCATCGCGGAATTTGTTTTGGATTTGGTAGACCGTCATGGGGAGATGCTTGGGCGAACGGATTTCTTTGAGCAAGTCGGTGACGACTTCCTCGTGAGTCGGGCCGAGGGCGATTTCCTTGTCGGTGCGGTCTTTGAACGTGATGAGCACATCGCCGAGCAGCTCGTAGCGGCCGGTGCGCTTCCACAGCTCGGTCGGCTGAAGGACCGGCATCAGCAGCTCCTGCGCTCCGGCTCGATTCATTTCTTCGCGGACGATGGCTATGGCCTTCTGCAGCGCGCGCAACCCAAACGGCAGATACGAGTAGGCGCCGGAGCCGAGCCGGCGGATCAAACCCGCCCGCACCATCAGCTTATGGCTGATCGACTCGGCATCTTTCGGATCTTCTCTGAGTGTTGGCAGAAAATATCTGGACCACTTCATGAACGGTCAATGCCCTTATGGCTTCACCACATCTTCCGCCCAGTGGAAGAAGCGGTCGGTGAGTTTGGCGATTTCGGCCGCTTCATGGGCGGTAAAGGAACGATCTTCATACTCGATGAGGTGTTTTTCATGAACGATCCGCCGCAGCGTCTCGGCTTTCTGCTTCACCTCAGGGACTTTCGCCAACGCGCTGAGCAGATAGACCGCTGATTCATGATCCGGGCTGGCCGAGCGCTGTTCGGTGTAGTATACCAAAACCGCATCGCACGCTGAAATGGCACAGTGCACGGCATTCAAGCCCACCGCGTTCCAGCGACTCGACGCCATCGCCTGCCGCATCGACTCGAAAAATTCAGTCGCCTTCTTCAGGTAGCGGCTGGCTGCTACTCGTTCGACACGCCGGACCTTATGAGGTCGCGCGGCCATCCAAGACGTCCTTCAACGGTTGTCCCCACAGCAGCTCATGATCCTTGAGGATGCTCTGGAACACCGCGAGTTGTTGTTGAGACTTCTGTTGCGCTTCATGCGCGGTCTGAATATACGGAGCCACCGAATTGCCAAATGCTCTTGTGACGTCAGTCCAGACGCGCTCCATCCGCTTCTGCGCCTGCGGTTTTCCTTTCGCCGATCGAACAAGGATGAACACGTCGATGTCGCTCATCGGCCGCTCTTCTCCACGCGCCAGGCTCCCATAGAGTGCGACGCTCACGATCTCAGCACTCAATTCCTTGCCCAAGCCCCGACGCAATACGGTGCGCAAGCGCTCCTTGGCAGCGGCCTCTCGCGCAAATAAGGGCTTCAAGAGCTCCTGAACGAGATAATGATCCTCTCGCAGCGAATAGACGAAGCTCGCGCCGACTTTGCGGAAATCCAAGATGGTGGCCTGATGGAGCGCTCGCAACGCTCGATGCGTCATCACGGGGTTGAGCGAGAGCTCATCGGCCAGACGCCGCCCGCTCCACTGTCCGCCCTTGCGGCAGAGAAAGCGAAGCAGCTTAACCTTTCGCTCATCGTTGAGGATCGCGTTGATCGGCTGGTGGAATTGCATCGTATTGTTTAATCTATTAAACACGTGTTTAATAGATTAAACAATACCACGTGCCCCGGCGGCTGTCAAGGGTGCTTCTTGGAGGACGAGGCGGACTTCATCGAGGAGAGCGTCGATGAGCTCGGCTTCGGCGACGTGGCGGACCGCCACCCCTTTCCGGTAGATGATGCCAATACCCCCGCCGCCGGCCATGCCCACATCCGCATGCGCCGACTCCCCTGGCCCATTGACGACACAGCCCATCACCGCAACGGTCAGTGCCAGCGCGCGCGGTTCGCTCTGGGCCAGCGCTTGCAGCCGCTGCTCGACCTCTTTGGCAATGCCGATCACATCGATCTGGCAGCGGCCGCACGAGGGACACGCGATGACGTTGGTGCCGAAGCGGCGCAGCTCAAGCGAGGAGAGAATCCGCTGCGCGACTTTCACTTCATCGACCGGATCGCCGGTGATGGACACGCGAATCGTATCCCCGATGCCCTCGGCAAGCAAGGCACCGATGCCGATGGAGGATTTCACCGTTGAAGCTTCGAGCAGCCCGGCTTCGGTCACGCCGAGATGAAACGGATAGTCGCACAGTTGGCTCATCCGCCGATACGCGGCCATCATCTGCAGGACGTCGGAGGATTTGAGCGAGAGCACGATGTCATAAAAATCAAAGGTCTCGAGCAATCGCACGGACCTGAGCGCGCTGTGCACCATCGCTTCAATCAGGTTCCCGGAATACTCTTCCTCGCATTCTGGATCCAGCGACCCCACATTGACCCCGACGCGAATCGGCACCCCTCGCTCTTTCGCCCGATCCACGACCTGCCGAACCGCTCTCGCATTCCTAATATTGCCCGGGTTCCATCGGATTTTGTCAAAGCCCGCCTCAAGTGCTGCGATCGCAAACTGCGGATGAAAATGGATGTCAGCCACGAGCGGCACGTTGTGGCACTCGCGCCGGATCTCCGGCAACACATCAGCCGCCTCAATCGTCGGCACCGCCACGCGCACGAGCTCGCAGCCCGCCGTGGCCAGCGCTCGGATCTGCCGGCATGTGGCCTCGATGTCCGTTGTGTCGGTCTTCGTCATCGACTGGATCGACACCGGCGCTCCGCCTCCGATGAGGAGGTCTTTGACTTTGACTTGTCTCGTCTTGCGTCGAATCATCAGCGTCTCCATTCGATATCAGATATGAAATGGCCATTTCTTATCTGATATCGCCTGAATCGTTAGCGGTGGAACCAGCCGGCGACTTTGTCGAATACTCCTAAGCGGGAGAGGTCGTTGGCGCAGACGACGAGCACGAGGGACATGAGCAGCGCAAACCCCACCTGGGCGGAGCGCTCCTGCACTTTGAGGCTGATCGGCCGTCCGCGCAGCTGCTCCAAGGCGAGAAACAGCAGGTGGCCTCCGTCGAGAATCGGGATGGGAAAGAGATTAAAGACCGCAAGGCTCAAGCTGAAAAGGCTCACCAGAAAGAGCACCGGGCTAATACCCAGCTTCACCGCTTCAGAGGTGAGCATGACAATCCCGATGGGCCCGGTGACCGAGTCGCGCACCGACAAGCGCCCCGTCACCATCGACAGCAACGCCATCAAGGTCTGCTGCAGCCACTCGTTTTGCTGTGTCACCGCCCGCGTGGCGGCCGCGAAGGGAGCGAGGCGCGTTGACTGAAACGCCCCGCTCGGCGAGATGCCGATTTGCCCGACGGTTTTGGTTTGGCCTAAAAAATCGGTGAGGGATTTCGCTTTGGGCGTGATCGCCACGGAGAAGGTGGCCTGCTGCCGCTGAATCACGAAGGCCAGCGGGCGCTCAGGGGAGCGCGCGATGATCTTCGTCATCTGCTCCCAGCTGGCCAGCGGCTGGCCGTCGACGGAGGCGATGCGATCGTCCGGTTGAAGACCGGCCAAGGCCGCCGGCATCTGGGGCACGAGCTTGCCCACCACCGGCAGCAGCTCCGGGTAGCCGATGACGAAGACGGCCCAGAGGCTCACCAGGGCGACAAGATAATTCACGAACGGGCCGGCAAACACAATCAGGCCGCGCGTGGCGATCGGTTTGGACAGATATTCCCATGGCTGGTGCTGCCGCTCCTCGCCTTGTTCGCCGGCCATTTTCACGTAGCCGCCGAGGGGAATGGCGCTGACCGCATATTCGGTGTGCCCGCGCGTCCACGTCAGCAGGCGCGGGCCGAAACCCATCGAAAAGCGCAGCACGCGCACGCCAGCGCACCGGGCCACCACAAAGTGGCCGGCCTCGTGCACGATCACAAGAATCCCCAGGATGAAAATAGAAATGATGGCTGACATAGGCTTACGACGTGGCGCAATGCTCCGTGTGTTGGCCAATCAGCTCCTGGGCGGTGGCGCGGGCCCAGGCATCGACGCGAAGAATGTCATCCAGGGTCGGATGCGCCATCGCCGTGTGGCAGCGCATCGTCTCCTCGATGACGCGCGGAATCTCGTGAAAGGGCAGGCGCTCCTTGAGGTAGGCTCGAACGGCGACGTCATTGGCCGCATTGAGCGCTGCGCACGCCGTCCCGCCGGCCGTGGCGGCGTCCAGGGCCAGCGCGAAGCACGGAAATTGCTCCAGATCCGGCTCAGCGAACGTGAGCGAACCCAGCTGCGTGATGGCTAATCGAGGCAACGCATTCTCCCACCGGTCCGGGTAGCTCAGCGCATACTGGATCGGCAGCCGCATGTCGCACGGGCTCATCTGGGCAAGCCACGTGCCGTCCCGCAGCTCCACGATGGCATGCACCACCGCCTCAGGATGAATGACGACCTGCAGCTGCGCCAGGGGCCTATCGAAGAGCCACCGCGCTTCGATGATCTCCAGCCCCTTGTTCATCAGCGTTGCTGAATCGACCGTAATCTTCGGCCCCATCAGCCACTTGGGATGCGCTAAGACGTCGGTGTGCGTCACGAGTTTCCGCTGGGCCGGCGAGAGCTTCCATAAGGGCCCGCCGCTGCCGGTCACGATCAACCGGGCCACCTCCTCCTTCGCCACCCGCTGGAGGCATTGAAAGAGCGCGGCATGCTCGCTGTCGATGGGGACCAGGCTCGTGCCATGCTCCCGCACCAAGCGCATGATCAGCTCGCCGGCCATCACCAGCAGCTCTTTGGAGGCCAGGGCGATGCGCTTGCCGGCTTGGATCGCGCGCACGAGGGGTATCAGCGCCTCGTGGCCGGAGGTCGCCACGACGACCACGTCGACATCAGGATGGGTCGCCAGCTCCGTGAGCCCCGCCATGCCTGACATGATCTGCGCGCCGTCGACGATCAGCTCGAGCCGCTTCGCCGCCTGCTCTTCCCACACGCAGACCAGCGAGGGCCCGTACTGCTCCATCTGCTCAGCCACGAGATCCACTCGCGAGCGCGCGGCAATCCCGACCAACTGCAAACACTCGGGATGGGCGGCAATCACCTCCAGCGTGTTGCGCCCCACCGACCCAGTTGAGCCCAGCACCGCGACTCGCTTCATCTCAGCCATAGATGAGGATGCCATAGAAGAGGGGCGCGGTGAAGAGGAGGCTATCGAGCACATCCAACACGCCGCCCAGGCCGGGGATGAGCGAGCCGGTGTCTTTCACTTGGCAATCGCGCTTCAGCAGCGACTCCGCCAGATCTCCGAACTGGCCGCATAATCCCATGAGCGCTCCAAGGCCGAGGCTCAGCGGCATCGTCGGCATCCGGCCGAAGATGGGCTGATGCCCCAAGAGCGGCTCCGCGATGACCGCGGTGGCGGCGCTGACAAGAATCGCCCCGAGCAATCCTTCAACGGTTTTCTTCGGGCTGATCCGAGGGATCAGGCTGTGCCGGCCGATCAGGTTGCCGATGGCATACGCGCCTGCATCGCCCATTTTGGTGACGAGGATGAGATACGCCACCAGCAGCCGCCCATCGATGCCCTTCATCGCGCGAAGGTAGAAAAAATAACTCATCAAGGCCGCCACATAGGCCAGCCCAAACAAGGTCGTGGCCAACCCGCCCAGCGCCTCGAACGTGTTTTCCCGCGTAAACTGCCGAATGAAAATGATGATGATCGTGGCCGGCCAGAAAATATCCCACATCCAGCTGATCGCGCTCATGCCGGGACCCAGAATCGTCGTCGGCATCAACCCCGGCTTGACGAGCGAGCGCCACGCCACCAACGCGGTGAAAACCAACCCGAGCCCGATGGACAGCGGCCGGTGCACCAAAATGCCCCGATGGCGCACCATGGTGAAAAATTCGTACAGCGCTCCGGCCACAAACCCCCCGATCACCAGCGGATAGACCCAGAGGGGGAAGTAAAACAGGGTGGCGACGACTAACCCGATCAACACGGCCGCTCCCACCAACCGCCGGTAGAGATTCGCCATTTAGGCCGTTGCCGTCTCCACTTGACCAAATCGCCGATCGCGCCGTCTGTAGGCGTCGATCGCCTGCCTCAGATCCTCAATCGAAAAATCGGGCCACAGGGTCGGTGTGACGTACAGCTCGGTATACGAGGACTGCCACAGCAGAAAGTTGGAGAGCCGCTGCTCCCCGGAGGTGCGGATCAGCAGATCAGGATCGCCGAGATCCGGCGCATACAGAACGCTGGAGATCATGGCCTCGTCAATCGCCTCAGGGGAGACGGTGCCAGCGCGGACGCGGCGCGCAATCTCCCGCGCGGCATCCACGAGCTCTTGGCGGCCGCCGTAACACAGGGCAAGGCTCAAGGTCATGCGGCGGCACGCCGCCGTCCGCTCCATGACTGCTGCGAGGCTCGCATGGACGCCTGGGGGAAGTTCGTGCAGCCGGCCAACCGCCCGCAGCCGAATCCCGTTGGCGAGCAGCCTCGGCGTCTCCGCGTGAATAAAATGCTCCAGCAGCCGCATCAGCTCGCCCACTTCCTCGGGGGGGCGGAGGCGGTTCTCCCATGAGAACGCGTAGAGGGTGAGCACGCGAACACCCAGCTCGCAGGAGGCCTCGACAATCCGCCGGACGGCCGCAGCCCCCCGCTGATGGCCGATGATCCGTGGCAATCCCCTCGCCCCAGCCCAGCGGCCGTTGCCATCCATGATGATCGCGATGTGGCGTGGTATGTGCTGTGCGTCGTCCATCGCCTGACACAAAGACGCCCACGGCCGCCAGCCGGCGGCCCGTGGACGCTCCTTAGGGTGCGGTCGTTGCCGGCGTTGATGGCGCCGCCGGAGCAGCCGCGGGTGCAGATGCCGAGGCTTTGCGCGCGCGCTCCAGCTCGGCTTGCAGCTGCTCAATCGTCTTGATGTGCTCCTCGGCCTTCTTCGCGAGCTCATCTCGCTGGGCCTGGACGTCATCGAAATCGACTTGCAGGCTGTCGTAGTCCTCTTCCAGCTGCTCCTGGTCAATGCGGGCCTGGTCTAAGTGCGTGCCGACCCAAGCCAGAGCCACCGCCAGCACCACCGTCAGCCCCCCTAACCCAGACCAAATGAGGATCGTTCTTCGAGGCATCGCCATATACTCGCTCCAATCGTAGATTATGATTACACAGATTATGAAAAGCGATTACACAGATCAATGTGTAATCACCCATATAGTCATTTCACTTACTATACGGCGCGTGGTTCGACACCCGCTCCGCTTCCTGCTCATACGCTTTGCCTGATGCTTGATTCGGGATCATGATGATTTCGACGCGCCGGTTTTTCTGACGGCCCTCCGCCGTGTCGTTGGAGGCGATGGGGCGCTCTTCGCCATACCCGATCGTCGTAATGCGCCGGCGATCGATCTGGTGCGCGGTGGCCAGATGGTCGGCTACGGCGTTGGCGCGCGCCGCTGCCAGCGCGTAATTATCCGCCCACCCGGAACGCTTGATCGGCTGGTTATCCGTGTGCCCCTCAATGCCGATCGGCTGATTCGGAAATTGCCGAAGGACGGTGGCCACACGGCCCAGCACGCGATGCGCGCTGCCGCGCAGCTGGGCTTTGCCGGAATCAAACAGCACCGCATCGTGGACCCGCGTCACGAGGCCGCGGTCGTCATAGCCCACCTTGGCATCGGTCGCCGAGAGCTGCTGCTCCAGCATCTCTTTCGCCTTGCGCAACTGATCCGCCTCCTCAGCCTTCAATTGCGCGAGCGTCTTGAATTGCTCCAGCTGGTCGCTGAGCTCCGCAAGCTGCTGGATATCCCAGGGCGAGCGTTTGGCAAAATTCACCGCGCAACCAGCCGTCAGACCAACCACCACGAGCATCACGAGCCAACGCCGCAACATTCCGACCTCCTGTCGCTGTATTCTACTACCAATGGCTTGTCTTGAACACCTGTTCTCGCTTTGAGCCGGTCGAAATCAAACCAATAGACACCTCCAAGAGCTGCTCGAGCCGCTGGACATAGCGCTGGGCGGCTTTAGGCAAATCGTCGAAGGAGGCCGCATCGCAGGTTTCGGCCTTCCAGCCAGGCAGCGATTCGTACACCGGGGCAACACGGGAGAGCTGCGCGATATCCGAGGGGAACTCTTCGATCAGGCGGGAACCGCCTGCCTCGTCCCGGTAGCCCGTGCAAATCTGAATGGTGTCCATCTCATCGAGCACATCGAGCTTCGTCACGGCGATCGCATCGCAGCCATTGACGACCACCGCATGGCGGGCCACCACGGCATCAAACCATCCGCACCGGCGGGGCCGTCCGGTGGTGGCTCCGAATTCCTTGCCCTTGGTGCGGATCTGCTCCATCAGCGCGGGAGGAAATTCCGTCGGAAACGGGCCTTCGCCGACGCGCGTGGTGTAGGCTTTGACGACGCCCAGCACGCGATCGATGGCCGTCGGCGGCACCCCAGCGCCCGTGCAGGCTCCGCCGGCGATGGCATTGGAGGACGTCACATAGGGATAGGTGCCATGGTCGATATCGAGCAACGTGCCCTGCGCGCCCTCAAAGAGCAGACGCTTCTTCCGGCGCATCGCGTCCCGCAAAAAGCGCGGGCCATTGACCACGTGCGGGGCGAGCCGCTCTCCGTAGCCGCGATAGCGCTCATAGAGGTCGTCGTACGACATGGGCGGCTCGTGGTAGAGCGCGGCGAAGACGCGATTCTTCTCCTCGATATTGGCGCGCAGCTTCAGCGCGAAGGTCTTCGGATCGCACAAATCTACGATGCGGATGCCCGCGCGGGCAATCTTATCAACATAGCACGGGCCGATGCCGCGGCCGGTCGTGCCGATGCGCCCGACCCGTGTGGATTCTTCCAGCAGATCAAGACGCTTATGGTAGGGCAGAATGACATGGGCGGTATCGGCGATCTTCACGGCCTGCTGCACATCGATCCCGCGCACGGCGAGTTTCTTCATTTCCGCCAGCAGCGCCTCAGGATCGATGACGACGCCATTGCCGATCAAGCCGATTTTCCCCTGATGGAGCAGCCCGGAGGGGATGAGGTGGAAGATGAACTCTTCGCCATCGGCGATGACGGTATGTCCTGCGTTGTGGCCGCCCTGGTAGCGGATGAGGATGTCCGCCTCTTCGGAAAGGACATCGATGACTTTGCCCTTGCCTTCATCGCCCCATTGAGCTCCCACAACTACTGTATTCATCTCTCTCACTGCGACACATGACTCATGACCCAAGACTCATGACTAAAGCCACACAGAAAAGTCATGGGTCACGGGTCATGTGTCATGTGTCCTGGATCGCCGTTTCGTCATAGTTTGATCAGTTTTGCATCCAGCACATGCTTGAGTTTCTTCACTTGCTCCATGACTTTGGGAGGGATCGCGTTGTCGATGTTGATGACGGTGATGGCCGTGCCACCCGGCTCATCGCGCCCGTTCGTCATGCCCGCGATGTTGATCTTCGCCGCCCCGAGCAGCGTGCCGAGGCTGCCGATCAACCCCGGCTTATCCTGGTTTTTCAGGATCAGCATGTAGCCTTCCGGTGTGGCCTCCACGAAATACTTGTCAATCTTCACGATGCGCGGCTGGCGGCGCGCGGAGAGCGTGCCCTGCAGCGTCAATGTTTTTCCATCGCTGAGCACCTCGAGGGCGAGCACATTGGCGAATTCTTCCATCCGGCTCGCTTTCGCTTCCACCACTTTGACGCCGCGCTCGGCGGCGATCAGCGACGCATTCACGTAATTCACATTCTCGCCCACCATCGGCTGCAGAATGCCTTTGAGGATCGCGAGGGTGACTGGCGACGTATCGTGCGAGGTCACTTCGCCCACATAGGTGACGCGCACCTCGGCGATTTGGCCGGCCAGCTGCGAGGCGAGCGACCCCAGCCGCTCGCCGAGGATGATGTACGGCTGCAGCACTTGCAGCGTCTTCGCATCCACGGAGGGCATGTTCACCGCATTGCGGATGCCGCGGCCTAAGAGCGCATCGGCCACCTGCTTCGCCACTTCAATGGCCACATTGAGCTGCGCCTCTTGCGTCGAGGCCCCAAGATGCGGCGTGCAGACGACTTTGGACAGCTTGAAGAGCGGATTGTCTTTCGGCGGCTCTTCCTCGAACACATCGATCGCGGCTCCGCTGACTTTGCCCTCATCGATCGCCGTCTTGAGGGCCGCCTCATCGATGATGCCGCCTCGCGCGCAGTTGATGAGCCGCACGCCGGATTTCATCATGGCGATTTCTTTCTCGCCGATCATGTGCTTCGTTTCGGCCGTCAGCGGCGTATGCACCGTGATGAAATCGGCTTCCTGGTAGAGGGTCTTTAAGTCCGTCAGTTGAATCTCAAGCTGCTGCGCGCGTTCGGATGAGAGAAAGGGGTCGTACGCGATCACCCGCATGCCGAAGGATTGCGCGCGCTTCGCCACCTCGGAGCCGATTTTGCCGAACCCGACGATGCCCAGCGTCTTGCCGAAGAGCTCGGTCCCCACGAATTTCGAGCGCTCCCACAACCCGGATCGCACATGCGCATCGGCTTGGGGAATGCTGCGCGCGCAGGCCATGATCATGCTCATCGTATGCTCGGCCGTGGAGATCGTGTTGCCGGCCGGCACGTTCATGACGATGATGCCGCGCTTGGTCGCCGCCTCCGCGTCGACATTGTCGAGGCCGACCCCTGCGCGCCCGATGACCTTCAGGTTCTTGGCCTTGGCGATGACCTCAGCCGTCACTTTGGTCGCGCTGCGCACCACCAGCCCGTCATACGGCTCGATGATCTCCGCGAGATCCTTGGGCGAGAGGCCAGTTTTGATATCAACCGCTAACCCCTTTTCCGACTTCAGAATCTTGATCCCATCCTCCGACAGATGATCCGCAATCAGCACCTTCAGCTGTGCCGTCTCTTTCTTCGCTCGGTCTGCGGTCTGCGGTCTGCTGTCTGCTGTCTGTGGCATCACGTTCTCGCTCCTACGGCTTTATAGCCCAACTCGGTTAATGCGCCTTCCAAGGCGGTCAATCCCGCCGCGATGTCCTCCGGTGAAATGAAGCCCATGTGGGCAAACCGAAAGATTTTGCCTTCCATCTCGCCCTGGCCGCCGGCCACCATCACATGCGAGCGCTCATACATCGTCTTGGTCAGTTTTTTTCCGTCGATGCCGGCCGGCACGTTGATGGCCGTGACTCCATTCGAGGGTCGCTTGGAAAACAGGGTGAGCCCAAGCGCTTTCGCACCAGCGCGCGTGGCTTCAGCCATCGACGCGCACCGCGCGATCTGCTGCGCCACCCCTGTGCTCAAAATCAGCTTCAACGCTTCATCCAGGGCGATCACCGTCGAGACGGCTGACGTAAACGGCGTGTCATCATCCGCCAGAGATTTTTTGTACAGCCGCAGATCGGTGTAGAAGCGCGGCGTCTTGGATTGGTCGACCAACGCCCAGGCGCGGGTACTCAGGCTCAAAAAGGCAAGACCTGGCGGCAGCATCAGCCCCTTTTGCGAGCCGGTGACGACCACATCGATGCCCCACTCATCGGTCTTGCAGTCATCGGCGAGCAGGCCGCTGATCGCATCGACCACCAGCACCGCCGGGCTGTTGCGGGTCAGCGCGGCAATCGCCTTGATGTCGTTGACGACGCCAGTTGAGGTCTCGCAGAGTGTGGCGAACACCGCGTTCGCGTTGGGATGCGTGTTAAGCGCTTCGGCCACTTTTTGCGGATCAACCGGATCGCCATAGGCGACAGGGATCGTCGTGGCTTTGACACAAAAGGCTTTGCAGAGTTTCTCCCATCGCTCGGCGAATTTTCCTCCGAGAATGACGATCGCCTCATCGCCCGGTGAGAGCAGATTCACCACGGCCGCTTCCATAGCACCCGTGCCTGAGCTGGTCAGACACACGACATCGTTGGCCGTCTGCATCGCCGTTTTCATGCCGGCCATCGCGCGCTTAAATAAGGCGCGGTAGGCGGCCGTGCGGTGATGAATGATCGGCCGTCCGAGCGCCTCCCTCACCTGCGGCGGCAACGGCGTCGGTCCTGGAGTGAGTAACATGTCTGAATTCATCACTACACGCTCCAATCGTTAGTGATTCAGTAATTAAGTGATTGGGTGATTAAGCGGCGGCTTGCCCAGCACACAAATCTCTCAATCACCCAATCACTGAATCACTCAATCACTTCTTTGGTTTGCCGCGGATCACTTCATCCACGATGCCGTACTCTTTGGCTTCATCGGCGGACATGAAGTAGTCGCGGTCGGTGTCCTTTTCGATTTTGTCCAAGGGCTGGGTGGTGTGCTTGACCAGCAGCTCGTTAATTTTCTCGCGCAACCGCAAAATCTCCCGCGCCTGAATCGAAATATCCGACGCGGCCCCTTGGGCCCCGCCCCACGGCTGATGGATCATGATGCGCGCATCCGGCAACGCAAACCGCTTGCCTTTCGTGCCCGCGCACAAGAGCAAGGCGCCCATGCTCGCCGCCTGCCCCACGCAGTACGTCGCCACCGGCGGCTTCACAAACTGCATCGTGTCGTAAATGGCCAGGCCCGCCGTCACCGAGCCGCCCGGGGAATTGATATAGATGTTGATTTCCTTATCCGGATCCTCGTTCTGCAAGAACAATAATTGCGCGATGATCAGGTTGGACACCACGTCATCGATTGGCGTGCCGATAAAGACAATGCGATCTTTGAGCAGCCGTGAGTAGATATCGTAGGCGCGCTCTCCGCGCGGCGATTGCTCCACGACCATCGGAACCAACAGTTGTCCGTGCTCGCTGCTCATCTTCCCCCTCATGGTTGCTGAACCGGTGATTGAGTAATTGGGTGATTCAGTGATTGAGTGATTTTGGCTTCACGTTTCAACAGCTCAATCGTCTTCTCTTGCCGGATGGCCGAGGCCACCGACCCCCAGAGCCCTTGGGCATCAAAGATCTTGCGCACGTCAGCCGGGTCTTTCTTCCATCGCTGCGATAATCTCCACAATCGCTCGACGAGATCTTGCTCCGCAACGCCGATCTGCTCTGCCTCGGCGATCCGATCGAGGATAAACGCCAATTTGACATGGCGCGCAGCGCTCGTGCGCAATTGCTCGGTGAATTTCTTCAGCTCCTCCTCCACCTGGCCTTCGGTGATGCCGGAGAGGAGCAGCCGAACTCGAAAATCGCGCGTGAGCTGCTCGGTTTGCCGCGCCACCAGCTTCGCCGGCACGGCAAAGGCGTGGCGAGCCAGCAGCTCGTCGCACAACGCCGTTTCCACATCGCGCGCCTGCGCGGCGCGCTTTTGCTCCCGCAGCTTGGCTTCCACATGCTCGGTGAGTTTCGCGACGGTGTCGAATCCCAGGTCTTTGGCGAACGCCTCGTCCAGCGGCGGGACTTTCCGCTCTTTCGGCTGGCCCTCGCCGGCCGGCACGAGCTGCGCCATCGAGTCTTGCAGCGACGCGAGCGCGCGCTGCAGCTCCTCCGCGGCTACCTCCAAGGATGGCTCGGTCAGCGGAAGGCCTGTGTACGCGCCCAACGCAAACGTCGGCTCAACTTCAACCGTCGCTTCCAACGTCAGGCCATCGGCGTCGTTGAGCTGCACCTGCTTGACTTCGAAGGGCCCGACGGGTTTGAGCTGATGCGCCTTGGCAGCCTGCTCCAGGGCGCGGCGGCTGAGCCGCTGCACCAGCTCCTGCTGAATCGCATCGGCGTACTGGCGCCGCACCAGCTCCACCGGCGCTTTGCCTTTCCGGAATCCCGGCAGGGCGGCTTCCTTTTGGAATTCGGCGAGGACCGCGGCCCGCACGGGGGCGACCTCCTGCGGGCTCATCACGAGGCGCAGCGATTTTTCGCAGGGAGCGGTCTCGGTCACCGCGTGATCATCGCCGTCTCGTGTTGGGCGTGTGGACTTCTTGAACAAGGCCATGGGTCGTTCGAGGTCGCTGGGTGCCCTTCGCGGTTAGAGTCGGAATTTCTCGCCGAGGTAAATCTCACGCGCCCGCGGATCCGTGATGAGCTCATGGGCGGTGCCAGCGATCAGGACGCGGCCCTCGGCCATGATGTAGGCTCGGTCGGTAATCGCCAGCGTCTCGCGCACGTTGTGATCGGTCAATAAAATCCCTAAGCCACGGCGCTTCAGCTCGCGGATGATCTCTTGAGCTTCAAACACGGTGATGGGGTCGATGCCGGAAAAGGGCTCATCCAGCAGGATGAACTCCGGGTTCGTGACGAGCGCTCTGGTGATTTCCAGCCGGCGCTTCTCGCCGCCGGAGAGCGTGAGCGCCTTCTGCCGCGCTAAGTGCGTAATGCCCAATTCGTTCAGCAGCAGATCCAGGCGATTCCGGCGCTCTTTCGGCGACATCTCCAGGGTCTCCAGCACGGCCAGGATATTCTGCTCAACGGTCAGCTTCAGGAAAATCGACGGCTCCTGCGCGAGGTAGCCGATCCCCAGCCGCGCGCGTTGATACATCGGCCAGTCGGTGACCTCGCGGTCATCCAGCATGATGCGCCCGCCATCCGGCCGCACATAGCCGACCATCATCGCGAAGGTCGTCGTCTTGCCGGCCCCGTTGGGCCCCAGCAGGCCGACGATCTCGCCGCGGGAGACAGCGATGTCCACGCCGTCCACCACCGGGCGGCCGCCATAGCCTTTCACCAGCCGTTCAGTTCGTAGCCGTTGCATGCGTGGTCGGGCTCGGCGATTCCATCAGGCCGCCGAGCGACAGTTGCGGGGGTTGATTCTTCTCCGTCGGGTACAGCAGCAGCGACGGTTTTCCCACCAGCGTGATCTTGCCTTTTCCGGGCTCATACACCGCCCGATCGGAGAGCGCGGTATTGTCATGCTGATGGATGCGGACTCTGCCGGTGGCTTCGGCATACTTGATGGTATGCGTGGCCTGATCGATGTAGGCGACGAGCCGATCCGAATAGAGATCGCCGTTGGGGTCGTTGACATGGACGTTGCGCTCAAACGTGGCCACGCTGTGCTGGTAGTCGAATGACAGCGGCCCGTCGCAGGTGATCGTCACCTGGCCGGGCCCGTCGGGGTGGTTGAGGCTGACGGCGTCATGGTCGGAGGGATTGAGCACCATTTCGATGTCCTGCTCAAGCCGCGCGAATTTTAGCTGCGTGAGGCCGTTGAGCCCCCGCCCCCGCAGCAGCATGTGATCGGTCTCGATGCGCACCGATTGATCCGTGCTCATGCGGTTATCATCCGGGATCCAATTGAGCCGCGGCGTTGAGAGCCACAACCCGTCGGTGGTGTGGATGGTCACGTCGTGCTCCATCTGCACATGGCGGTTGGTCTGATTGACCCGGGCGATCGAGGCCGTCAGATACGCCGTGCGCCCGGGGTCAAACCCGGTGGCGTCTGGGCGCAGGATCGTGACCAGGTTCTCCTCAAGCGTCGCCCCTTGGCCATTGAGCACCCACTTCGTGCCGCCGCCTTGATGGTAGCCGGTCAGCGTGAAGCTGCTCATTCGCTGCTCGGTTTGGGGCGCGGCCGGCTTGGCGGCGTGCTTGGTGCCACCGAACTTGCCGCATCCGATCAACGAAGCACAGAGCAATAGAGCGACCCATGACGCATGACCCATGACCCATGACTGTGACGTTCCGGACGTCCTGGTTGCTGCAGGAACAGGCCCCTGGCGTGTGTCGTGTGTCATGGGTCGTGTGTCCTGTGTCGCCGTTTCGCTGGTGGGACGAGTCTTCCAGCGACGATGCATCCAGACCCACTGCTCAGGGTACCGGCGGATAGCGGACTCGACCACCGCGCTCCAGGCCTGCGTTAATTCGCGCATGGCTGCCGTCCGATCGGCGCCTGGCGGCGCGCGCAACGGCGGCTCAACGCTCAAGCGAAATCGCCGTCCGTCTCGACGGAGAAAACAAGGGATGATGGGTGCCCCGGTCATCACGGAGAGCGCGGCCGGCCCAATCGGCGTATGCGCCGGCTGGCCGAAAAAGTCGACGAACACGCCATCGAGGCTGTCGATGTCCTGATCCGGCAACAGCCCGATGAGCTGATTCGCGCGCAAGAGTGCGGCCACATCTTTGGCCGCACCGCGGGCCAGCGTGGTCACGCCTTTTGCGCCGCGCATCGAAATCAAAAATGATTCATACTCCGGATACCGCAGCCGGCGTGCGAGCACCGCCCCTTCAAAACCGAGCGATCGAAGATAGAGCGGAATCAGCTCCCAGTTGCCGAAGTGCGCCGTCACCATCAAGGCGCCGTTGCCCTGCTTCAGCGTTTCGCGGATGTGGTCGATGCCTTCGGCCGAAATCAGCTGCTGCAGATCCGCCGTCGAGAGCTTCGGCACCTGGAGCCATTCCATCATATTGCGCCCGAGATTGACGAACACCCCGCGCGCAATCCGCCGCCGCAGCGATGGACTGACCGAAGGCCCCAGGGCGTAGGCGAGATGCTGGTGGGCGAGGCGCCGCTGGCTACCGATGAAATAGTAGGCTGCCGTTCCCAGCGCTGCCCCAACCGCCTGGGCGGCTGGCAGGGGAAGCGCTTGGGCGCTTACGCGCAGCGCCTGGAACCCTAAGTACATGATTCGTCGACGGATAGGGTGCTTCATAATCAGCGAAATATGATACGCCTTTTCGGAGGGAGCGTCAACTACAACGAGCGGATCGAAGAATTAATCCAAGCCAAGGGCAAAGCGAAGCGCGGCATGGAGGGCGAGCAGCTTTTCTTGAGTCAGGAAGCACATCCGCTCCTTGAGCGCCTCCTTGGGAATCGTCGTCAGCACATCGCAGTTGATGACACACCGTTTTGGCATGCCATCCGTCTGACCCAGGGGGACTTCAACCGGAATGTCGCGGATGGTCGTGGTCACTTGCGCCACAATGATGGAGACTCTCACCTGAATGGCCCGTTGACGCGAGATGATGACCACGGGTCGTTTCCCGATGGGTGTCGGTAACTCGGCCCACCACACTTCGCCCCGCTGCATTACCAGGAATCCCGTGCCAAACTGGTCAGACCGGCCTTGTAGTACCCCTCGACATCAGCGGCAAGCTCGGGGTGGCGCGCATAGCCGGCAACATAGCGTTCCTCAAGAGCTTCTTGCTCTCTCATGCGCAGCCATGTCCGAAATGCCATCAGCAGGATCCGGCTTCGGCTATGATGCGTGCGCTTGCAGAGCTGTTCAAGGCGCGTAAATTCGCTCCGGGGAAAACTGATCGCGGTTTTCACGGCCTGTGCCATCGGCATCCTCCAGGATTACTTTAGTATTCTGATCGTCAATACCATAGTATACATCTGAGTTCCGGCAGTGTCAAGCGCCTCCTCGAAATTCGCCATGGCGAATTTCGAGTCCTATGGAAAATAGTCGGACCAGCATTTTCGGCAGGAGCGTCAACGACCAAGGAGAGTCGTGGGTTATTTCTTCAAGCAGCTATAGCTCGTGGCGCTTTGTGTCATCCCAGGATGGCCCGGTGGATCAGGTTCCCATATGATACTTCCAGTCACCGTCTTGACATAGTCTGCCGCCGGGCAGACGCATGTTATACCACTGCAAGTCGCGGGCGCTGAAGCGCCACAACTAGCGTCTATGTTCAGCGGTGGTCCGACCCCTGAAGATTCTGAACAAGATCCATACCAGCCGGTAGGTACTGGAGCATTCCCGAACGGTTTCCAGAAGCCTTGCATACAGCCGCGGAACTCGTGGTGGTCGGTGTTGTAGTAGAGTGCACCTTCCGCGCACGGTTGACCCGTGCTATTATCTGGCGGCTGATGGGCGTTATCAAAGTTTCCCATTCGCACCGGCCCACTAACATCCAGCTTGGCTTGCGCATCCGGCTGATCCGTCCCAATCCCCACGTTGCCGCTGTTGTACGCCAAAAAGGTGCTATTCGTCGACCGCAACTCCTGGTACACCCCGCGGGGGGAGGGGTAGTAGGTGGTCAGCGTGATCTCCTCGGCGATCACGTAGCCGGCGGTGGCGAGGAGCAACCCCACGAGCAGCCAAGCCTTCATCGTTGAACGTCCCATCCCTCGCCTCCTGAGTCTTAAGGCGATATCAGATATGAAATGCCCATTTCATATCTGATATCGAACTAAAAAGGCCGAGCCGCCTGGTTACCTCGGCCTTCGGCCTCGGTATGCCCTTCGGCGACCACCGCTATTCGCGGCGGTGCCCGCCTTGGGCTTCGGCAGTTCGGCGATCTCAGATTCCTCGGCAACCCGGCGATCTTCTTCCTGAGACCCGTGGCTTTGCGACCCCCGCTCACCACGCGGGGTGTGCTCTTATCGTCAGTCTATCTATAAAAAGTATAGCCCTAACGTCACTACGGCGTCAATGGTGAGAGGTCGTTGCTGATCGCTGAAGGCTAAACGCTGATCGCTTACGTGGTGTGCTGGTGCATCTGGCCTTCGAGCCAGCCATCGAGGACGTCGCGCTTGAAGCGCCACTGGCCGCCGATCTTGGCCGCCGGCACGCGCCCTTCGCGGGTGAGCTTATACACGGTCATGACGTGCAAGCCGAGGTACTTCGCCACCTCGCGCAGCGTCATGATCTGATCTTTCGGTTGTCCGTGACCGTTGGTTGATTTCTTCATTATCATTATCTTTTCACTCCATCACCCAATCACTGCATCACTCAATCACTGCTCTTAGATGGGAGTATGCCATATCCTCTCTTATTTCTTCAAGACTTTTACCAAATTTTTATAGGCGGTACGCGTTCTGGACGTCCCTTGATATAACGCTCTGCGATACAGGAAGTTCTGTAGGTAGAGTGATTAGTGATAGTACTGGAGGACGGATTCCCAAAGGCCTTTGGCTTTGAGGATCATATCGACGACTTCTCGCACCGCGCCTTGCCCGCCGGGACGATGCGTGACGTAATGGCAAATGGTTTTGACTTCATCGATGGCGTTCGGCACGGCCACGGCGAGACCGACCTGGCGCAGGATGGGCAGCTCCATCACATCATCGCTGATCGCGCAGACTTGCTCCGGCGTCGTGCGCAATCTCTTCAGCATCCGCTCAAAGGCGTGGATTTTCACACGCTCGCCCTGGGCGAGGAAGTCAATGCGCATTTCCTTGGCGCGTCGCTTGACCATCTTGGAAGTTCTAGAGGTGATGATGGCGGACTTCAGGCCCACACGGTTCCAAAAGACGAGTCCGGCGCCATCCTGCACGTTGAAGAACTTCAGCTCATCGCCGTACTCCGCGTAGACGATCCGCCCGTCGGTCAAGACACCGTCGACGTCGATGAGCAGGACATTCACGCGCGCAGCGCGCTGCACAATTTCCGGTGACGGACTATGCGTTCGTTCCATCTCGAAAAAGGAGCCTCAGATCGACATCAGATATGAAATGGCCATTTCATATCTGATATCGCTCTAGACAAAGCCGGCCTTCAACAGATCCTGGACGTCGAGGAGGCCGACGGGCCGGCGGCGCTCATCGACGGCGACCACCTCATCGATGCGGTGCTCGCGCAGCATGCGCAGCGCTTCCACGGCCAGGCGATCCTGGCCGATGGTCTTCGGATGGCGCGTCATGACCTCGCGCACCCGATGCTGGGTCAGATCCGCGGTGGATTCCAGATGCCGGCGCAAATCTCCGTCGGTGAAGATGCCGGCCAGCCGCCCGCGCGCGTCGACCACGCTGGCACAGCCGGCCCGCGCCTTCGTAATCGCCAGCAGCACGTGTTTGACGCGCGCGGTCTCCTTGACCACTGGATGCGCTGCTCCGGTGCGCATGATGTCTTTAACGCGCAGCAGCAGCCGCTTGCCGAGCGCGCCGCCCGGATGCAGCCGCGCGAAATCCTTTTCCTTAAAGCCTTTCCGCTCCGCCACGACCACGGCGAGCGCATCGCCCATCGCCAGCATCGCGGTCGTCGAGGAGGTGGGCGCGAGATTGAGCGAGCAGGCTTCGTGCGCCACACTGACATCGAGGGTCACGTCGCTATATTTTGTCAGGCTGGATGTAGGATTGCCTGTCATCGCGATGAGCGAGGCGCCAATGCGCTTGATCACGGGCAGCAGCCGCGTGAGCTCTTCGGTTTCGCCGCTGTTGGAGACGGCGATGATGACGTCATCCTTCGTGATGCGGCCCAGATCCCCGTGGATGGCTTCGGCTGGATGGAGCCAATGGCTCGGCGTGCCTGTTGAGGAAAGCGTTGCCGAAATCTTCTGCCCGATAAGGCCGGCCTTGCCCATGCCGGTGACGACCACACGGCCGCGGCAGGCCACCACGCGATCCACCGCATCCTCAAAGGCGCGGCCTACGCGCGGAATCAGCCGCAGAATCGCCTCCGCTTCAATCCTCAATACTTCTCGTGCCCGTTTAATGCTCATGGTTTCCAGACGATATCAGATATCAAACGGCCAAACCATATCAGATATGAAATGGCCGTTTGATATCTGATATCGCTCTTTGGATAGCTTGGACTTCGTCTAAAAGGCGGGGCAAGTTGGAGAGTTTGAGCATATTGGGCCCATCAACCGGAGCGTGATCAGGATCCTCATGGACTTCGAGGAAAATGCCGTGGCAGAAACCGGTGGCGACGGCCGCGCGCACGAGGGTCGGCACAAATTCGCGCTGGCCGCCTGAGGCATCCCCAAGCCCGCCTGGAAGCTGGACCGAGTGCGTGCCATCGAAAATCACCGGGTAGCCGAAACCGGCGAGCACTTGCAGGCTGCGCATGTCGGAGACCAGGTTGTTGTAGCCAAAACTCGCTCCCCGTTCGGTCACCAAAATCGAATGATTGCCGGCAGACTCAGCCTTGGCGATTACGTGCCTCATGTCCCACGGAGCGAGAAACTGGCCCTTCTTGATATTCATCGGCTTGCCGGTTTTGGCGACGGCAATGATCAAATCGGTCTGGCGCGAAAGAAACGCCGGCACTTGCAGCACATCCAGCACCTCAGCCGCCGGTGCGACATCTTCGCGGCAGTGCACATCGCTCAAGACCGGAACCCCCACGGACTTCTTCACCTTGGCCAGGATGTTCAGCCCCTCCTTGATGCCGGGGCCGCGGAACGAGGTCCCTGAGGTGCGGTTGGCTTTGTCGTAGCTGGATTTTAAGATGTACGACACGCCGGCCTTCGCGCACATCGTGCGCATCCGTTCGGCATGCGAGGCAAGGTGTTTTTCGGATTCGATGACATCTGGCCCGGCAATCAACACGAGCGGCTGGCCGGCGCCGATGTTGAGAGAACCCACCCGAACAACGACGGGTGATTGAGTGATTGAGTGATGAGGTGATTGCGTCATGATGGTTAGCGAGTTTTGGCGGAGCGTCGAGGTTTGGCGGCAGATACTTTTTTAGCTCGTCGATGTGTGCCGCCATTGGATACCTGCTGCGTGCTGTAGTGAAGCGCGGCCGAGACAAAGGCCGTAAACAGCGGATGCGGGGACAACGGTCGCGATCGAAACTCCGGGTGGAATTGCCCGGCCACAAACCAGGGATGATCGGCCAGCTCGATAATTTCCACCAAATCGCCAGGATTGTAGGTCGCTGCCACAACGAGGCCCGCCTTCCTGAATTGTCCGCGATACGCGTTGTTGACTTCGTAGCGATGGCGGTGCCGCTCAGAAATTTCCTCGCGCTGATAGGCGGCGAACGCTTTCGTCCCCTTTTGCAGCCGGCACGTGGATGCTCCCAAACGCATCGTGCCGCCCATGGCCTTGATCCCCTGCTGCTCTTCCAGCAGGCTGATCACCGAATGCGGGGCTTTGGGATCAAATTCGGTGGAGTTGGCCCCGGCCAGGCCGCAGACATTGCGCGCGAATTCAATCACGGCGCACTGCATCCCAAGACAAATGCCCAAAAACGGCACGCCGCGCTCGCGCGCATAGCGGATCGCGGCGAGTTTGCCTTCGATGCCCCGGTGCCCGAAACCTCCAGGGATCAGAATGCCGTGAGCCTTGCCGAGCGTCGCCTCGGCCCCGTCACGCTCAATCTGCTCGGAATCCACGCGCGTCACATCGACGGCGGCATCATTCCCCAAGCCGCCGTGGCGCAGAGCCTCATAGATGGACTTGTACGCATCCTGCAGCTGGATGTATTTGCCGACGACGGCAATCGCCACGCGGTATTTCGGGTTGAGGGCCCGCTCCACGACCTTCGTGCGCCATTCCAGCAAATCATGCTGGGGGTACTTCAGCTCGAGCAAGCGGAGGATCGTGTCATCCAATCCCTGCTGATTAAAAATGAGCGGCACCTCGTAGACATCGCGCACATCGAGCGCTTGAATCACCGCCTCAGGGGCCACGTTGCAAAACTGCGCGATTTTGCTGCGCACGCCTTCGGAGAACGGCTTCTCGGTTCGGCACAAGAGCACGTCGGCCTGCAGACCGATTTCCCGCAATTTGCCCACGGAATGCTGGGTGGGTTTGGTCTTCAGCTCATCCGCGGCGCGAATGTAGGGCACGAGTGTGACATGGACATTAATGGCGTTCCCCCGCCCGAGCTCATTGCGCAGCTGGCGGATCGCCTCAAGAAACGGCAAGCCTTCGATGTCGCCGACGGTGCCGCCGACTTCAATGATGACCACATCAACATTCTGTTTCGCGACAGCCCTCATCGACTGCTTGATCTCATCGGTGATGTGCGGGACCACTTGGACCGTGCTGCCGAGGTAATCGCCGCGCCGCTCTTTCGTGATCACCGTATGATAAATGCGGCCGGCCGTCACGTTATTGGCCTGCGTCATCGTTTGGCCGGTGAATCGCTCGTAGTGGCCCAAGTCCAGGTCGGTTTCCGCCCCGTCTTCGGTCACGTAAACTTCGCCGTGCTGGTACGGGCTCATGGTGCCGGGATCCACGTTGATGTAGGGATCGAGCTTCTGCAGCGTGACTTTCAGGCCGCGGGATTTGAGCAGCAGCCCGATGGAGGCCGAGGCAATGCCCTTGCCTAAGCTCGAGACGACGCCACCAGTCACAAAGATATACTTCGCCATTTACGGTTTCGCTTTCCGCGCCTTCAGCTGAGCTTCAATCGGTTGGGCGGCCTTCGCATCGCCGCTGTCGCGCAAACAGAGCGCGTAATTTTCCATGACGGTGATCGTATCCGCATCGCGCTCCCCCACGGTCTGCTCGAGCATGTCTAACGCCTTCCGAAACAGCGGGAGCGCTTCGGCAAATTTCCGCTGCGAATAGTACGATGTGGCGAGATCGTTATACGCCAGCGCGGTCCGCGGATCATGGAGCCCGAATTTTTTCTCAGTCGCCTGCACGGTCATCAGCGCCACCTGCTCGGCTTCCGCGAAGCGGCCTTGCGCATATAGCTGATCGCCGGTTGACACCACGCGTTCGAAATTCGCCTGCTCGGTGTGCTCTTGCGACGCGATGCGTTGAAGGCGGGCGGCGATGGCGTTCGCTTCCTCCGCCCGACCGAGGCGTTTGAGCACATCCGCATAGCCCACCAAGACCGAGGCGTTGTGCGGATGCTCGGATCCTAAGCGCTGATCGAGAATGTGAAGCGCTCGCTGATAGAGGAGGGCCGCTTCAGCGTCGCGATGCTGGGCCGCATCAAGCTGAGCCAAATTATTCTGGTATTTCGCCACGGTCATGTCATCAGGGCCGAACGCAGCGGAGGCTCGGCGCAGCAGCGATTCGGTGAGCGCGGTGGCTTCAGCCACCTTCCCTTGTTGGTAGAGCTGCATGGCCTGGGCATCGGCCTGCCGCCAGGACGGATCTTGCGCTGACTCATTCGCGGCCTGCGCCATCCCATGCACAAGGAGGAAGGCCACCAAGACCGCTCCCGCCGTCTTTCTCGCTGCGGTCTGCGGTTTGCGATCTACGGTCTGCATCAGCGCTTCCGCCTTTTTCAAATCCTCCGGCGTATCCACCCCAATGGTGTCATGCGCGGTTTCCAGAAGTTTGATGCGGTAGCCGTGCTCAAGCGCTCGCAGCTGCTCCAGCTGCTCAGCCTGCTCAAGCGGGGTCGGCTCTAAGGATGGAAATTGCAGCAGAAAATGCCGCTGGTAGCCATAGATGCCCAAATGCTTCCACGGGTGATTGAGTGATTGAGTGATTGAGTGATTGCGGACATGCGGGATAGGAGCCCGGGAAAAATACAGGGCAAATCCATCGCGATCCGTCACCACCTTCACCACGTTCGGATTGGCGAGGTCCTCGGGCTTCAACGCCGTCATCAACGAGGCCATCGGCACGGCGGCGTGGCGCGTGAGATACTCCGCCAATTGGTCGATCATCGACGGGTGAATCAGCGGCTCATCGCCCTGCACGTTGATGATGACCTGGGCCTGGTGCGCGCGCGCCACTTCGGCCACGCGCTCGGTGCCGCTGCGCGCGGATGCCGAGGTCATGACGGCCTGGCCACCGCACTGCGTCACGGCGCGCGCAATGCGGTCATCATCAGTCGCCACGATCACTGGCTTCGCCAATGTCGCACGGCTGGCCTGTTCATAGACGCGCTGGATCACCGGTTTGCCGGAAAGCAGGGCGAGAGGCTTGCCGGGAAATCGCGTTGAGCCATACCGCGCCGGAATGACCACGAGGACGCTCATCGATGCAGGCTCACTGGACGCGGACGCGGCTGGCGTCGTCGAGCCGCGAGGACCTGCGTTAATTCCTCGGGCGTGGTGGTGGCGACCCCCAACTTTCCAACGACGATGCCAGCCGCCGCATTGGCCAGCCGCGCGGCCTGCTCCATGCTCGCCCCGCCGGCGAGTGCTAAGGTAAACGTCGCGATCACGGTGTCACCCGCCCCGGCCACGTCGAAGACTTCTTGCGCCACGGTGGGAATGCGCAGGGGTGCGCGCTCCTGCTCAAAGACGCACATGCCTTCCTCGCCGAGCGTAATCAGCAGCCCATCGCACATCAGCCGCCGCAAAATGTCAGCACCCGCCGCCTCCACATCCGCCGGCGTCTGAAGTTCGCGGCCCACGGCCTCGCCGGCTTCCTCGCGGTTCGGCGTGAGGGCCGTCACGCCGCGATACAAATCGAAATGCTCCTGCTTCGGATCCACCGTGATGATCGTCTTGCGCGAACGCGCTCGAGGAATCACCGACTCCAAGAGCTGCCGGGTAATGACGCCCTTGCCGTAGTCTTCGATGATCATCGCGTCCGCCTCCGGCAGGCGGGCCTCGACGGCGGCAATGAGCCGCTCGATCGTCTTGGGCGGCAGCGGTTCGTTCTGCTCTCGATCCACCCGCACCACCTGCTGGTGATGCGCAATCACCCGAGTTTTGACCGTCGTGTGGCGGCGGATCGTGAGGATCGAGCCGGTGTCGATGCGCTGCGACGCCAACCCCGACACGAGCGCATGGCCCCACCGATCATCGCCAATCAGGCCCACAGGAATCACGCGGCCGCCCAGCGCCGCAAGGTTGTTCGCCACATTCGCCGCCCCCCCGGGCATCGTCGATTCAGATTGCACCCACACCACCGGCACCGGGGCCTCGGGGCTGATCCGGCTGACTTTGCCCCAGACGAACTCATCGAGCATGAGATCGCCGATGACCATGATGGTCGCCCGTCGGAATTTTTTGATCAAGGCGCCTAACGAATTATTCATGCGGCATCACCGCTAAAGATGTTCAATGACGGAACGGACGAGCAGCGGCATCAGCAGCTCATGATGGCCGGTGATGTGCACGGCCTTGCCGCCGAGCAGCGTGGGCCGCTTGAGCACGTTCTCCGACGGCCGATAATGGCGGATCATGTCGAAATCAAACGCCGTAAAATCCTTGACGGCATGGCCGAGGTTGCGCGAAATCGACACGGCTTTCAGGAACACCTCCGGCAGAATCACCGCCGAGCCGAAATTGCCCACGACCCCGCCGTGCCCCAGGCTGGAGACCACCCCGACGAGCGTGCGGAAATCGGCCAGCGAGGTTTGGCCGATGGCCGCCCCATCCGCATCCGCATGCTGGTGGATGATGTCGGTGCCGATGGCCACATGCACCGTCGCCGGCACCCCAAGCCGGTGGCACGTCGCCAGCACGCTAAGGCGCCGATGCGGCAGCGCGCTCTTGGCGATCATCGCCCCCACCGACTGCCCCAGCCCCCAGCCTCGCTTCGCCCCCTCGCGGATGGCGCGGTTGAGCTGCCGATGCGTCTCCTCGGCCATGCCGAAGGAGCCGTCGGCCAACGCTTCGGCCACTTCCTCCGAGGTGCACCCCATGTAGGCCAGCTCGAAATCGTGGATGACCCCGGCCCCGTTCATGGCGATGGCCGTCACGATCTTGCGCCGGATCATCTCGATCAGCAAAGGGCTGAGGCCCACCTTGATGACATGCGCGCCGAACATCCACAGCACGGGTTTGTGGCGGCGGCGCGCCTGCACGATGGCGTCCACCACCGTGTTCAAGCTGTTGACGGCGAGAAATTTCGGGAGAGAGTCGTAGAACTGGCGGAAGCTGCCGCCTTTGCGGCCCATCCTCGCAAACGCCGAGATCTGCACTTTGCTTTTGCGAGAACTGGCGGGGTAGGTCTTCAGTCGCGTGAAATCAAGCGTTGGCACGTTACGCTATTCTACCAAAAGCCGCTGCGGCCTGTCAACGCGCCGCAGCGGCTTCTACTCGACGCTGCTCACACGATCGTGGGGGGAAACGCCTCAGGGCGCCGGGGAGGCGTGGGGAATCTTTCCGGACATTGGGCAGTAGCCGCCGTGCATGCCCCACTTGCCCATCCCGACGCAATTGCCGCTGGCCACGCACCAGACCTTGCAGAGGACGCCGACCAAACTGACGATCATGACCACGGCCGCCACAAGGCGCCCGATGCGCTTCAACCCCTTCTTGTGGGTCTCAGCGCGCTCCAACACCCAGTAGCCGCCCACCGCCGCTAGCAATAACAGTCCGACACTATGGGTCATCGATCCCTCCTGTGTTACACCCGCTCTTGCAGAAACCGAATGCTCCTGAGCACCAACCGCCGAGGCGCGAGCCTGGCCAGCGAGACCATGGCGCGATGCGTCCAGCCGGGAATCACCACCGGTACACCGGCCATCATGCCTCGATAGCCGATCGCCGCGACGGCCTTCGCATCCATCAGCCGGCCCCGCACCAGCCGCACCCGGCGATCCAACCCGGCCCGCTCTTGAAACCCGGACTCCGTGGGCCCGGGACAGAGGGCGGTCACGGTAATGCCGGCCTCCCGCAGCTCATTGGCCAGCGCTTCAGAGAATGATAACACATACGCCTTCGTCGCGTAATACACGGCCATCAGCGGCCCGGGAACAAAGGCCGCGGTCGAGGCGACATTGAGAATCTTTCCCGAGCGGTGCGCGAGCATATCCGGCAGCAGCAACTTGGTCAGCTGTGTGAGCGTTCCCATGTTGACCTGCATCATCCGCAGCTCATCCTCAAGATCCGTCGTCGCAAATCGGCCATACAGGGCATAGCCGGCATTGTTGACGAGCGCATCGACATGGACCCGCTGGCGCTTGAGCTCTTGGGCGATGTCCGACGCTGCGTCCGGCGAGGAGAGATCTTTGGCGATCACCCGAACGGCCACGCCATGCGCGCGCTCAAACGCCTCGGCGATGCGCATCAATTCATCCAGGCGGCGCGCAACAAGGACGAGGTTGTAGCGATCGCGGGCAAACAGCGTGGCCAGCTCGAAGCCAATACCGCCGCTCGAGCCGGTGATCAGGGCCGTCGGCCGGTGACGAGCAAGATCAATGGCGGACGTCATTGTCGCAGACGTGGGCCGCCGGAACCGTTCAAATACCTCAAGTCGCCTGAGCCGTCTAAGGTCAAGAACGTCAGCAGGTAGTCCCGCAGATGCCGGGTCAGCAGGAAATTCTGGCGAACATGCTCTCGGCCGTTCTCGCCAAGCCGTTTCGCATACTCCGGATTGCCAAGCAGCTGCTTGATGGCGTAGGCAGCCCCCTCCACGCTATGCACCAGTAACCCGCTGTGCCGGTGCTTCACTTGCAGGGGAATTCCGCCGACCGCCGAGGCGACGACCGGCCGGGCTTTCCAGAGCGCCTCGGAGACCGTCAGCCCGAATCCCTCCCGGATGGATTTCTGGACGACGACCGCCGAGGCGCGCTGAAGCGCGTTGATCTCGATGTGGCTGTTTGGAGGCAGCATCAGCAAGTGGATGTCGGCGCTGCCGTTGGCGGCTTCGCGGACGCGGTTCAACACTTCCTCTCCTTCCGGATCATCGCTCGCAGATCCACCAGCCAACACCAGCCGGCACTTGATCGACTTGCGGACTCGCCGGAACGCTTCGATCACCCCGACCGGATCTTTGAGGTAGTCAAACCGCGAAACCTGCGTGATGATCGGCCGGTCTTGCGGCACATTCAGCCGCTGCAGGATCGCCTGGATCTCCTCTGGAGGCAGCTCGCGATTCTTATCGCTGAGCGGATCGATCGACGGAGCGATGAGTATTTGCCGCATCGCCATCTGTTGCGCGAACGCCGAAGAAGAGTAGACCGCGGCATCGAATTTGAGAATGTAGGGCTGGAGGAATTTCCACACGAGCTGGCTCGGCCGCGAGACATCAATATGGCAGCGCCACAGCCATTTCGACTGCGGGGCGCGATCCCGCTCATCAACCAGGGTCATCGGCTGCGGATCATGGATGAACACCACATCATCGTCCAACGTCAATCGCTGCGCATTGCGCCGTCCCGTCTCCAGAAATGTGTCAAACATCTCCGGCGTGATCGTCTCGGCCTTGCCGTGCAGCGCATTGTGGAACGCCTTGGTCACCCGATAAAACGGCTCCGTGCCTTCGATGACCTCCCAGCGGACCTGCAGGCCCAGCTCCTGCAGCAGCGGCACCATGCGCTCCAAAATCTCGGCGACCCCGCCGCCGACGCGGGTGGAATTCACCATCACCACCCGCCGTCCGGCCACGTGCTGGGCTAAGGCGCGCAGCTCCTCGACGGTGCTGGCCCCGACAATGGGACTGTAATCAGCGAGCTGCGGCATGCGATGTTCCCTGACGATCGAGCTCCTGCTGCACCATGGCCAACAGCATGGTCCGCAGAGACTCGAGCGTGCGCGCGTAGGGATCCAGCTGTGCGACCTGCTCCGCGAGCGGCCCTAAGCCCAGCTGTTCCTCAAACCAGATCGCAAAATCATTCGTCGACTGGCCCAGCCGCAGCCGCGCGTCAAACATATGGAAGTACAGCGAATGGATGCTGATCTGCGACAGGGCTTGCGCAAAGCCGGCGAGTGTTGAGACCTGATGCGCGGTCGGCATGATCACGTGCACCGATTTGACGAAGAAGAACTCCTCGCCCTCGGAAGCGAATTTCAACTGGGCCGAGGGGGTCTGGTCAAGATACCGCTCAATCGTCGACGCAAATGCCTCCCGAAGGCTTTGGAGGGTGGCGTGCTCCATCGTATCGATGCTCGCCAGCCATTCGCCGAGCCGCCCTTCGCCGAGGATTTCGGCCACCCAATAGGCGAAGTCATTCGGCGGCTCCGGGATCAGGTAGTGGTGGCTCAGAAGAAAATAGTGGGTGTGGTAATAGATGCAGCCCTCCGGCACCTTGCGCAACAACGCCGCCAGCTGCGGCAGGGTCGCGGCGCGCAGCCCGGTGGCTTCTTGCAGCACGAAGCTCGTGAAAAAACGAAACGGCGTGCCGGCTTCCGACGGCAAGCTCATGGACCCTTCGATGATTTCCGTTTCTCCCATTGGATGTCCTCGAGGAACCGCTTGACCAATCCCTGAGAGCCTAAGCCCAGGGCCAGCGCGAAGGCCAGGCCAAACGTCCCCATGAGGATGTACAGGGCGATTTCAATCGTCCGGGTGACCACCTGCAACTGTTCCAACGCGACGATGATGGTGACGAGCAGCACCATCGTGTAGACGGCTTGGCCCACCAGGTGTCCATGCGTCAAGCCGGCGTTGAGGGTGGCCGCGCGGACGGTCGCGCCCAAAAATGACGCCAAGAGCATGCCGAACAGAAACACCACAATGCCGACGATAATACGCGGGAGGAACGCCCCAAATCGCGTCAGCCATTCGGCGGCCGCGTCGATCCCGACGAACTGCAGCCCGACGATCGTCGCCGCCACGAGCAGCAGCCAATAGACGAGCTGGCCGAGCAGCTCCACAAACGTCAGCCGAATGGCTCCACGGTGCAACAGCTCGCTGATCTTGGCTTTCTCCGCCAGCCGCTCCAGACCGATCGCCCGCAGCAGGCGGACGATGAGCCCTCGCGCGATGCCGCCCAGCAACCAGCCGGCCACGAGAATCAGCAATGCCCCAAGCATTTTTGGGATCAGCATCTGCAGCTGTTCCGCGAGCAACCGTAATGGCTCAAGCATCAGTTGGTTCCAGTCCATGGCTCCCTCCTTGAGGCGAACGCCTCGCTCTGCGCGCGCTGCAGCGCGCTGAACCACCGCTGGACATCCCGCGGGCTCTTCAACCAATACGCCGCGGCGGTGGCGACTCGACGCGGGCCCACAAACACCGTCAGGCCGCGCAGACGGTTCGTGACTCGGAAGGCATCTTCATCGCTCCGGTCATCCCCGAGATAGATCACCCACCAGCCAGCCGCCCCGCCGCGAGGGGACAGATGCCGAAGGAGCCACGTCACCGCGCGGCCTTTATCCCACGCCACCGGCGGAAGCAGCTCGATGACACGCTTGCCCCGCCGCTGCCGAAGCCACCCGCGTCGACGCCACGAGCCCACACAGGCTTCCACCCGCCGATGAAACAGGCGGTGCGCGGATGGCGGCACCGAGCGCCAATGCGCGCTGACGGTCAACCCCTTCCACTCCACCAACGCGCCGGGGATATCGCGGAGCGCCCGTGAGAGCTGCCGAGCTAGCCTGCGCAATCGCGGCCGCGCTCGCCGCGCTTGCGGATGCGTAAAGGCTAGGCTGGGCCCGGCCATTTCCAAGCCGTGGTTGCCAACATAGTAGGCGCCTTGAATTCCTACGATCCGCTTCAGATCGGCCAGCGCCCGGCCACTCACGAACACCACCCGAAACCCCGGCAAGCCAACCAACTGCCTCAGAAGACGCTTCGTGCCTGTCGGCAGTTGAGCGTGCGCGGGGTGATCGGCGATCCGAGCCAGCGTGCCGTCAACGTCACAGCAGAGGAGCACGAGCCTGGCACTCACGATCCGCTGTCGAATCGTCGTCCACCGGCTGCTCAGCGACCTCATGTTGTTTGTGGTGCCTGGATCACGCGCGGGCGCGACGAATCAGGGCGGATCCGGGCCAGCTCGCTGACCAGATCGGCGGCCCACCGGTAGATGTTCCGCTCATGGATCGTCTGCCGCATGCGTTCCATCCTGGCTCGCTGTTTGGCTTCATCCATGGTGAGCGCGGCATGAATGGCGTCTGCCGTCTGGTCAATATCGTATGGATTCACGATCAGGGCCTCAGGCAACTCGCGGGACGCTCCGGTGAGCCCGCTGAGGATGAGCACGCCCTGCGCATCCGCCCGAGCCGCAATAAACTCCTTGGCCACCAGGTTCATGCCATCATGGAGCGACGTGACCAGACAGAGGTTCGCAGCCTGATAGAAGGGCGCGATCTCGGCGTGGCTGTGGTGTTTCTTGAGGAACACAATCGGTTTCCAGGCGCGCGTCTGAAACCGCCGATTGATGCGCTCCGTTTCGGCATCCAACTCAGCGCCCAGATCATGATAGCGTTTGATCAATGTCCGGCTCGGGGCTCCTAGCTCCACAAAGGTGAATTGGCCCTGAAACTCCTTGTGCTGCTCCAGGAACCGCTCGATGGCCCGGAACCGTTCCCCAATGCCTTTGGTGTAGTCGATACGATCCACCCCCACACCGAGATAGGCGGCCGCGACGCCCAGGTTCTTGAGCAGGCCTTCTCTGAGCGTCGAGGCGTCAGGGCGTGCGCTGCTGCCAGCGCTCGGCTGCTCCGCGTCCTCAGAGGCAATGCTGATCGGAAACGGCCTGACCAGGGTCTTCTGCTCACGCCGGTTGACCGCAAACCGCTCCCAGTCGATGCGAGATTCCACGAGACGATCCACCGTATCGAGGAAGTTGTTGCAGTGGAACTGAATGTGAAAGCCGAGCAGATCCGCGCCCAGCATGCCATCGAGCAAGTCTCGCGCCCATGGACAGATGGCGAAGGCTTCCGGGTTGGGCCACGGAATATGCCAAAAGAGTGCGACCATCGCATCCGGCCGCGCGGCCTTGATCAGGCGCGGCAGGAGGGCGAAATGATAATCTTGGATCAGCACACAGGGATTCTCGATTCCCTCCAGCTCCTCCAAGACGGCCGCGGCGAATTTGGCGTTGACCTGCTGGTACGCCGCCCAGGCGTCGGCGTTGAAGATGGGCCGCGTATGCGCGATGTGGCAGAGCGGCCAGAGGCCTTCATTCGCAAAGCGGTAATAGTACCCGTCCTCTTCCTCCTTCGATAACCAGACCCGCTTGAGCGTATAGGCGGGGGTCTCCGGCGGCACCTTCAGTTTGCCGTGCGCATCGGCGGTCTCGCGATCCGCATCCCCTGAGCCGTGAGCAACCCAGGTTCCGCCGCAGGCCCGCAGGATCGGTTCCACCGCCGTCACCAAACCGCTGGCCGGCATCATCCACCGAATGTGCCGGCCTTCGCGGATGTGCTGATACGGTTCACGATTCGCCACGACGATCAGGGTGCGGCCCTGCAGGACCGACTTGACGTGTTCCTTCAGCCGCTCGGCGGTCCAGTGCGCCTCGCGAGCATGACGAAGCCTGGCCTCCTCCTCCGCGGCGGCCTTGGCGGCCATCAGGCTCTTCGCCATGTGCGTGACTTCACGGGCGAGCGGCCCAAACAGGTCTTCCTTGGGCAAGGCGTCATCGGCCGGCTCCCCGGTCCTCAGGCGTCTGATCCACTCGACGGTCCGGCTCATCGGCCGGATCAGGCTCCACCGCACAATCAGCAGCGTCACCAGCGAGATGAGCAGCACATGAAAGAGCAAGCGGACGAAATTCTGCCGCCAGAGCTGCGTGGCGTGAGTCTCGATGTAGGTCGCATCGTGGAAGAGGACTAACGCGCCAAGGAGACTGGCGTCCCGACGCATCGGCAGCGCAAACAGGTGCCACCGCTGTTCCCCGACCTGGATGAAACCGTGCTGGGCGGTATCGACCTGAATCGCCTCCTCCGCGAGGGGCGGTAGCCCATGGAACTGTCGCGGCAGGTTGGTGGTCAACGCGAGTGTTTGCCCATCGGCGGCGTACAGCGCCACGCCAGCCAACCGTTCCCGGTTTCCAAACCGCTCGACGAGCCGCTGCAGCTCGGCCAGCCGCTCCGGGTCGGCCATCAACGGTTCGGCAAGATCCTGCAGGCTGTCAGCGACAATGGCCGCTCTGCGCTCCAATTCATCCTGCAAGCGCACCTGTTCTTGCCGCGCCTCATAGCTGGTGGACACAAAGACCACCGCCGAGGATGCGATGACCAGTGAGAGGATGAGTCGAAGGGTGATTCGCATGGGATGCGTTAGTGTTTTGTCGGCGTCAGGATCAATGACGGTCTATTATACGACTAAAAAAGACGGTTCAGCCACACGATTCCAGCCCCCAGGGCTGCGGCCAGGGGCAAGGTCGCAAGCCATGAGAGCACAATCGTTCGAATGACGCCCCACTGCGCCGTGCGATTGACGGCGCCCAATCCAAAGAGGCTGCCGCAGGACACATGCGTCGTCGACACCGGAAGCCCCCAGCGCGAGGCGAACAGCACCAGTACCGCGGTCACCAGATTCGCCGTGAAGCCTTGGCCATGGTTCATCGTTGTGATCCGCTCGCTCATGGTCATGGCGACCCGTCGCGCATTCAGCAGCCCTCCGATCGCCATGGCGAGGCCGATCACGAGCAGGCTCATGGACAGCGGGACTCGGAGTGCCTGCGCGGCGATGAGAAGGGCGACGATCTTCGGCGTATCGTTCAGGCCCCTGGCGAAACTGACCGCTCCGGCTGAAAGAAAGTGCAGTCGATCCAGGATCCACTGTGAATCGATGCCGAGAATGTGACCCTGATAGCGCTCGGCACAGGCTGACAATTGCCCGACACTCAGCGACAAGCCGGTCGAGCGAAGCACGGCGGTCCCATTCGGCTGAACCAGGACGGGTTGTGGAACCCCGCCATCGACACAGAGACACATCTGACGCTCGATCCCCAGCTTCAGACGAGCGAATCGGAACACCGGATAGAGCAACGCGGTCGCTCCAAAGCTCACGAATGGACTGATCGCCAGCGGTATGAAGAAGCTCTGGCCTAACTTGCCGGCATTGACTGTCCCGACCGCGGCGAGACCTGCACCGACCAACCCACCGGTGAGCGCATGGGTCGTGGAAATCGGAAAGCCTGTGATGGTCGCGAGCATGACCGTCAGGGCAGCTCCGAGGCCAACAGCCAAGAGGAATTGTGGGTCGTGGGTCAGGAGATCCGGGACCAGCCCCTTGCCGCTAAAAGCTTTCACCAATCCCCCAGACAGTGCGAGAGCGACGCAGGAACCCGCGAAGGTCGTCAGGGTCGCCCACCACAGTGCTTTGCGGTAGTCCGTTGTGCGGCTGCCAAACAGCGTGGCGACGCCTTTGAAGTTGTCATTGGCCCCATTCGTATAGGCCAGAAACAGTACGGCGAGTGCTACCCAGATGATCATGTCACCCTTCTCTGTGATGGTACATACCCGTGTACCTCATGCTCGGCCTACTTGTCGGCCCTCGCCATGAGCTCGCGCACGCGCGCGGCAATGTGATCACGGATGTGGCGGGCGGCTTCCAGCGTCCCGCCGGCCGGATCGGGCAGCTCCCAGTCAAGATGATGCGTCGCCGGCAGCGTTGGACACTGGTCGCCGCAGCCCATCGTGACGACATAGTCCCACTGGCGCTCCGAAATGGCCTCCAGCC
>JACQWM010000027.1 GCA_016209275.1 Candidatus Omnitrophota bacterium | reverse complement strand
CTTGCCACTGTACTTGGCCGAGTACGTCTGGCGCTACAATCATCGCCGACTCTCCATCGATCAACAAGTTCAACAGCTCATGTACTTGCTTGAGCAACATACTCATCATCCAGGTGGCTAAAGTACGACTTTACCCATAACTTATAACCCCATTTTCTTAAAAAAATTACTCCACCACACGCTGGCACCCATAACACACTCAAAATCCCCCGAGGAAAACAGCACAGCCTGCTAACACTCCGAAAATGACCAAAGTCTGTGTAGTAATCATGCTCATGGGGTCTTGGAATAAGCTCTGCTTGCTTCACACCGATGCTTTGAGGTATTCACGATTGAGCAGGGCGATGAATTTGACGTGGATCTGTTTGGGGCAGGCGGCCATGCATTCGAAGTGGTTGGTGCAGTTGCCAAAGCCTTCGTGGTCCATCGCCTCGACCATGGCCCGAGCGCGGCGCTCGCGCTCAAGCTGCCCTTGCGGAAGTTTCGCGAGATGGGAAACTTTGGCGGCGACAAAGAGCATAGCCGAGGCGTTGGGGCACGCGGCGACACACGCCCCGCAGCCGATGCAAGCCGCCGCGTCCATGGCGTCTTCGGCGCGCTCTTTCTTGACAGGAATCGAGTTAGCTTCGGGTGCCTGGCCGGTGCTGACCGAAATATAGCCGCCGGCTTGCATGATGCGATCAAAGGCGCCGCGGTCGACCACCAGATCTTTGATGATGGGAAACGCCTTGGCGCGCCACGGCTCGATTACAATCGTGTCGCCGTCCTTGAAGCGGCGCATGTGGAGCTGGCAGACGGCCACGCCGCGATCCGAGCCATGGGCCTGGCCGTTGATCATGAGCGAGCACATGCCGCAGATGCCTTCGCGGCAGTCGTGATCGAACGCCACCGGATCCTTGCCCTGCTGGGTGAGCTGCTCGTTGAGGACATCGAGCATCTCCAGAAACGACATGTCCGACGAAATATTCTCTACCGCATAGCGCTCAAATTGTCCTCGTGCTTGAGCGTTCGGTTGGCGCCAAATCTCTAGCGTAAGTTTCATTTGTAGTTTCGTTGCTGGAGTTGCACGTGGTCAAACGTCAGGGGCTCCTTATGCAGCTCCGGCGGCTTCCCCTCGCCTTTGTGCTCCCAGGCCGCGACGTAGCAGAAGCGCTCATCGTCGCGCTTGGCTTCTCCGTCCGGGGTTTGGTGCTCGATGCGGAAGTGGCTGCCGCACGATTCTTCGCGATGCAGGGCGTCTTGAGCGAGCAGCTCGGCGAACTCCAAAAAGTCCGCGACCCGTCCGGCGCGCTCCAGCGCCTGGTTGAGCTCTTCGCCGCCGCCGAGGACATTGACGTCGCGCCAAAACCGCTCGCGCAGCTTCGGAATCGTCTCAAGCGCCTTCGCCAGGCTCTGGGCGCTGCGGCTCATCCCGCATTCGTTCCACATGAGCTTGCCCAGCTCGCGATGGAAGGCATCAACACTCGTCTTGCCGCGAATCGACAGCAACCGCTTCACCCGGGAAGCGATCTGCGCTGCCGCGGTTGAAAATTCCGGCCGGTTCGCGGTCGCCACGCCGGGTTTCATGCGCGCCAGATAATCGCTGAGTGTTGACGGCAGAATAAAGTAGCCGTCCGCCAGGCCTTGCATCAACGCGCTGGCCCCGAGACGATTGGCCCCATGGTCGGAGAAATTGGCTTCCCCGATGACGAAAAGCCCCGGCATGGTGCTCATGAGGTTGTAGTCCACCCATAAGCCGCCCATGGCGTAATGCGGGGCCGGATAGATCCGCATCGGAGCGGCGTAGGGATCCTCGCCGGTGATCTGCGCGTACATCTCGAAGAGGTTGCCGTAGCGTTCCTCAATGACGGCTCGTCCGAGCCGCCCGAACGCGTCGGAAAAATCCAGATACACGCCCTGCCCGCCCGGCCCCACCCCACGGCCGCCATCGCAGACCTCTTTGGCGCTGCGCGAGGCGATGTCGCGGGGTGCGAGGTTGCCGAAGGCCGGATATTTCCTCTCAAGGAAATAGTCGCGCTGCGCTTCAGGAATCTGATGCGGCGAGCGGGCATCGCCCTGCTGCATCGGCACCCAGATGCGGCCATCGTTGCGCAGCGACTCGGACATCAGCGTGAGCTTGGACTGATGATGCCCAGTCATCGGAATGCAGGTGGGGTGGATTTGCGTAAAGCACGGGTTCGCGAAGAACGCGCCCTTGAGATACGCCCGGTAGGTGGCGGTGACATTGCACCCCGTGGCATTGGTGGACAGATAAAACACGTTGGCGTAGCCGCCGGTCGCGAGCACAACGGCGTCGGCCGCATGCGCGGTGATGGCTCCCGTGACCAAATCCCGGATGATGATGCCGGCGGCCTGGCCATCAGCCACCACGACATCGAGCAGCTCGGCGCGGCTGTGGACGACGGCGCGTTTCGCCGCCACCTGCCGCATGAGCGCTTGGTACGCGCCCAGCAAGAGCTGCTGGCCGGTCTGGCCGCGCGCATAAAAGGTGCGAGAGACTTGCGCGCCGCCGAAGGAGCGATTGGCCAGTGAGCCGCCGTATTCCCGCGCAAACGGGACCCCTTGCGCGACGCACTGATCGATGATGGCGTTGCTGACTTGGGCCAATCGATAGACGTTGGCTTCGCGCGAGCGGAAATCGCCGCCCTTGATGGTGTCGTGGAAGAGCCGCTCGACGCTGTCGTTGTCATTGGGGTAATTTTTCGCCGCGTTGATGCCCCCTTGGGCCGCAATGCTGTGCGCCCGGCGAGCGCTGTCTTGATAACAGAAGCACTCAACGCTGTAGCCCATCTCCGCCAGCGACGCGGCGGCTGAAGCGCCGGCGAGTCCCGTGCCGACGATGATCACGCGATACTTGCGGCGGTTGGCCGGATTGACCAGCTTGAGGGCTAGCGTGTGACGCTGCCATTGTTCAGGCAGCGGGCCGGTGGGCATGTGCGCGTCAAGGCTCATCGAAGGCTCACAACCCCAAAGAGGACGGCCAAGGGAATCGAGACGTAGCCGAGATACAAGACGCCCGCCAGCAGCCGGCCCCCGAGGCGCAGCGCGGCAAGCGTGCGCTCGTTCGTGAGCCCCAGCGTTTGAAACGCGCTGCCGATGCCGTGCATCAGGTGCATCCACACCGCCGTCATGCCGATGAGATACGCGACCGACACGGCGGGGAGCTGAAAGCTGCGCACGACCATCGCGTACACATTGGGATGTCCTAGAGCATCGATGCCGTGCGAAATATCCGGATGGGTCACACGGAAGGTGAAATGCAAGAGATGGTAGATGAGATAGACGATCACGAGCAGTCCGGAGAACATCATCGTGCGGGCGGCGAGCGAGGTTTCCCTCATGCGCGGCCGCCGATAACCATGCGGACGCGCGGCGCGATTTTCACGCGTCACCTGAATCGACGCGTAGATGTGCACGATGGCGGTGACGATGAGGAAGAAGCGGGCCAGCCAGAGGATGGGCCCCAGCTCTCGTAAGTGACGCGCGTAATCATTCAGCGCCTGGGGGCCGGCGAAAATCAGCAAATTGCCCAGCAGATGCGCGATCACAAACCCCAGCAACAGCAGGCCGGAGACGGCCATCAACACTTTCTTCCCAATTGATGATGCATACCACGTCATGATCAGTCCAAGGAAAAATCAAAAAGCCTTTTACCTTGTTGCATAGGCAGTGGGATCAGTGATGCCGGCGGCTCGAAAGGCGCGCTGCCGCTCGGCGCACTTGTTGCACCGGCCGCAGTGCCCATGCCCCGCGGGCGCGAGGCAGGAAAACGTCAAGGCGAGGGGAGCGGTCGTGTGCCGCCGCAGCCACTCGGGCTTCGCCATCCGCGCCAGCGGCGTCGTGATGCGAATCGGCGCGCCAAGCGCTTGGGTCAGGCACGCGGAGAGCCGCCGAAAAAATTGCGGGGTGGCATCGCCGAACGGATTGCCCTTGAGAATGCCCAGGGCGATCGTCGTGATCTGATGCGGCGCGCAAGCGATCGCCGCGGCGGCGCTGAGGAGGAGATTGCGTCCGGGAAGATAGACCGCCGCGTCACGGCTGCGCGCGCCTGGAACGCCTGGCCCCGTCAGGCTCCAGTGCCTGCCGTAGACCGAGGCCATCGGCATGGCGATGATGTGAAGCGGAAGCATGCGGCTTGTCGTCATCGCCGAAAGGAGCCGCCGGACCCAAAAAATCTCAGCCGATTCCCAGCGCAATCCCGCCCGCACATACAGAGGAAGCACGCGGCAGCCGGAGGCCTGCAGCCGATCGACCAAGATGGCGCTATCCACCCCTCCGCTGATGAGCGCGCAGACGGCTGGCTTTCGAGGAGACATGCGGTATGGGGTAACTCCATTCTCTGACAGCAGTTGTAACAAAGCTGATGACAAAAGTCAATCAAGCGACTATACTACTGTCCATGCCACTGAATCGCGCAGCGGTGTATCAGCGAAGACAATATCTGGTCGACCGGCCGTACCAGCTTCGGTTTGTCTCCCGCGTGCTGATGGGCGTGCTGCTGATCGCCGTCGTCAGCGGCTTTGTCACCAGCACCATCCTCTGGCGGAACATGTACCAGCCGGAGTTGCTGCGCGAGCATGTCGTCGTGGGGCTGCTCGCCGTCACGATGACCCTGCTCGTCGAATTGCTCGTCTCCATCCCGATCATCTTTGTCCTCGGCATTCAGCAGAGTCACCGGGTCATCGGGCCGATGTCGCGCCTGAAACGAACGCTTGAGGCGATCGGCAACGGCGATTTGTCCCAGCGGATCACCCTGCGCCAGGGCGATGCGCTCGAAGATCTGGCGAAATCGATCAACCAGATGGCTGAGAAGCTGCAGCAGCGGTTCCCGACCTCTCCAAGCTCGTAAGTCCTCACACATCCACACGCTGAACATCACGCCATGCATCTTAGCGGACGCGTTGTCTTAGTGACCGGGGGCGCGAAACGGCTCGGCCGCGCCATCGCCCTCGCCGCCGCTCACCGGGGTGCGCATGTGGCGTTCTCGTACCGCACCTCGTCCCGCGAGGCCGGCGAGACGGCCGCCGCCATCGAGCGCGCCGGCGTTGGAACGCTCGCGGTGAAGGCGGATGTGTCCCGCGCAGCTGATGTGCGGCGGCTGATGGAGCGCATCGACCGACGGTTCCACCGACTGGATGTGCTCATCAACAGCGCCTCCAATTTTCTTCGCGCGCCGTTTACGCAGCTCTCCGAAGCGGCCTGGGACCAGACCATGAATACCAACCTCAGGGGACCGTTTCTCTGCGCGCTCTACGCCAGCCGGCTGATGCGCAAGCGCAGCGGCGGCAAAATCATCAATTTCGCCGACTGGGCGGCCGTGCGGCCGTACCGCGACTACCTGCCCTACTGCGTCTCGAAAGCCGGCATCATTGGCCTGACGAAAACGTTAGCCAAGGAACTGGCCCCCTCGATTCAGGTCGTGGCGATTGCCCCCGGACCGATTCTTCCTCCGCCAGATATGAGCCAAGCCGCCCGAGCCCGCGTCGCCGCCCGCGTGCCGCTCAAGCGCTGGGGCGGCCCGCAGGATATCGTCAACACGGTGTTGTTTCTGATCGAAGGCACGGACTTTATGACCGGCTCCACTATTTTTGTCGACGGCGGCCAACTGATTGCGTAAATGTATTCCGTTACGAAAACCATCCAGTTCTGCTACGGACATCGGCTGCTCAATTACGAGGGCAAGTGCCGCGACCTGCACGGCCATAACGGTAAGGTGGAGATTGAACTCTCGTCAGAGGCGCTAGATCGGCGCGGGATGGTGCGGGACTTTACCGAAATTAAGCGAGCGATTCAGGGCTGGATTGATCGCAACTTGGATCACAAGATGATTCTCTGCAAGGACGATCCGGTGCTACTCCTGCTGCAGCAGCAAGGCGAGCCGGTGTTTGCGATCGAGGCGAATCCGACGGCAGAAAACTTAGCGAAGCTGATTTTTGATGAAGCGCAGCGGATGGGCTTTCCGGTGACGACGGTCCGGTTATGGGAAACTGAATCGTCCTGCGCAACCTATGCAGCCCCGCGGCGGGCGGCCGCGGGCCGGAATCCCGAGCGAGGCCGTGAGGCCGAGTCGAGGGATCGGCCAACGCGTCCTCGACGGCGCATCCGCTCAATCTCCACCGCCGCGTGATCGATCCCAGGCAGTGCTCGCTTCTTGACCTTCACCCGCACCCACGGCACGCGAAACTTCCCCAGCACGAACGTCGCCACATGATCCGCCAGCGTTTCGAGCAAATTGTACGGCGTTCGCTGGGCAATGCCCTGCACGGCTGAGACCACCTCGGCGTAGTCGACCGCCGCATCCTGCACGCGATCGCGATAGGCCGCCTTGGCCGCGTCAATCGCCAACTCAAGATCGATCCACACCGTCTGCGGGGTGGCTCGTTCTTCCTCGGTAAGCCCAATCTGGCACTTGGCCGTCAGATTATGGATGATGAGTTTATCAGCCATAGGGGTCGGACCCCTTTTCTACAAGCAGCTGATCGAGAATCAGCTTGAGGTTGCGCTCCAGGCCCCCGCCGTAGCCGGCGTGCGCGTAGATGAATTGGCCTTCCGTATTGATGATGAGCAGGTGCGGAAGGCCGGCCGCGCCGTAGCGCACGGCGATCCGTCCGCCTTTATCCAGAAGGATGGGCGCGGTGAACCGCTTGCCGGCCCATTTACGGATTTTCTCCGGCGCTTCATCTTGATTCGCGAGCAAGACGACGACGCCGCGGCTGCGATACTGTTGATAGATTTTTTCCAGCGATGGCAGCGTGAATCGGCAGGGCTGGCACCACGTGGCCCAGAACTCGATGATGACGATCTGCCCGCGGAATTGCGACAGCGTCACCGTGCCGCCATCCAACTGCTGCAAGTTAAAGTCGGGAGCTGCGACTGGCGGGTCGACCTTGTTCCAGTCTCGTCCGATCGTCGTCGGCTGCCCGCAGCCAGCTAATAAGGCAACAGCGACGCAGGACATAAGACCCATGACCCATGACCCAAAAAATGCCGTGGTCGTGCGTCGTGGGTCATGAGTCGTGGGTCGCATTCCCGTTATTCCTCCATCGTCGAGATATCGCCCGTGGGTAATCCCTGATCCCAAGCTCTCAGGACGCGGCGCATGATTTTGCCGGAGCGGGTCTTGGGCACTTTGTCGACGAAGGCGATTTCTCTGGGGGCGGCATGCGCAGCCATGTGCGTTTTGACGAAGTCCGCGATCTCCTTCTTGAGCTGCTCAGAGGGTTGATAGCCTTTGCGCAGCGCGACAAACGCCTTGATGATGTTCCCGCGCAGCTCATCCGGCTTGCCGATCACGCCGGCTTCAGCCACAGCCGGGTGGGCGACGAGGGCGCTTTCCACCTCAAACGGCCCGACGCGCTCGCCGGCGGTCTTGATCACATCATCCGCCCGTCCCTGATACCAGATGTAGCCTTGCTCATCTTTGTACGCGGTGTCGCCGCTCGCGTACCAGCCAGGGATGCGGAAATATTCATCGTATTTGGTTTTATTGTTCCAAATGTCTTTCATCATGGATGGCCAACCTGGCTTCACGACAAGATTTCCAAGTTGGCCTGGCGGCATTTCCTTGCCCTGATCATCGACCACAGTCGCGTAGGTGCCGGGAAACGGCTTGCCGGTGCAGCCGATGGGAAAATCCAGGCTGCGATAGTTGCAAATGAGCTGCATGCCGGTTTCGGTCATCCACCAGGTCTCATGCGGTGCTAATCCGGTGATGTTTTTGATCCATTTGAGCGCTTCAGGATTGAGCGGCTCACCGACGCTGCAGATGTGGCGCAGGCTCTTGAGATTGTATTTCTCCGGAATTGCCTCACCCGCAGACATCAGCATCCGATACGCCGTCGGAGCGCTGTACCACATCGTCACCTTGTACTTTTGGATGGTCTGATACCACCGATCTGGATCAAACCGTCCGCCGATGACCACACTGGTGATCCCTAGCGTCCACGGGCCGTAAATACCATAGGACGTACCTGTCACCCACCCAGGGTCAGCCGTGCACCAGTACACATCCTCATCGCGCAGATCGAGAGCCCATTTGCTGGTTTGGTAGTGGCCGATCATCGCGTACTGGCGATGCAAGGCACCCTTGGATTTTCCGGTTGAGCCTGAGGTGTAGTGAATAATGAGTCCATCATCGACCGTGAGCCACTCAGGCTCGAACCAGTCGGGCGCTGCGGTCATGGCCTGCTCATAGTTGGTTTCGTTCGCCGCCAGCGCACCGCTCGCACCCACAAGGATGAGCCGCTTGAGTGCGGGCAGCTTCGCGAGTGGAATGCGGCTCTTGAGCGCTGGCGTGGTGACGCAGGCGATGGCTTCGCTGTCGCCGAGACGATCCTCAACCGCCTGTTCCATGAACGCTTCGAACAGCGGTACTGGAATCGCACCGATGCGGTTGATGCCGAGAATGGCGATGTAGAGCTCTGGGGTGCGCGGGAGGAACGTGCCAATGCGATCGCCGCGTTTAACACCGAGCGATGTTAAAACGTGGGCAAAGCGGCTGGTGAGAACTTTCAGATCTTGGAAGGTGTAGCGCTCATCGCGGCGGTCATAATCTGTGTAGTAGAGGGCGACCTTCGTCTTCTTCGAGGAGGCGGCGTGGCGATCGATCGCTTCGTGGACGATGTTGACTTTGCCGGTCGTTGACCACTCAAAGTCTCGCTCAACGTCTTGCCAATGAAAGGTGCGATAGGTTGCCTCGTAATCTTTGAGGTTGGCATCGATGGTCTTCGGTTTGCGTTCCCAGTCTATAGGAGTAGTTTCAGGAGTAACAGTCGAAGGGCCGGGATTCGCCATCACATCTCCTTTCAAGGCGATATCAGATATGAAATGGCTTTTTTCTATCTGATATCGAAGTTAGTCGGCGTAGATGTAGGTGCGGGGTTGTAGTGGTTCCGGCTTGTTGGCAAGCACGAGGGCCCAGGCGCTCAGTGCTAGCACAACAGCGCTGGCAATCCATCCAAACCAGGGCGTCTCGCGCAGCGACCACCAGATCCCGGCCGCAACGATGTTGACCAGGCCAAGCGGGAGGAAAAACTTCCAGGCCAGTCCCATGAGCTGATCCACGCGCAGCCGCGGAAAGGTGCCGCGTAACCACACGAGGACGAACACCAGCGCATAGGTCTTTGCCAAAAACCACGCCCATGAGGGAATCACCTGCGTTCTCCAGAGGACGGCTGCTCCAAGCATGGCCGCAGCCCCAACGCTGCGGATGGGCGCTGGAAGCTTTGTTCCTGTGGCCACGATCACGGCAAGCAACAAGCCCAAAACCCAGAACGGCACCGCCGGCCCTTGCCAGCCGCCGAGAAACAGCGTCGTCGTAAAAGCGCAAATGGCAAACGACTCGAGAAATTCCGCCATGTACCAGAGCGCAAACTTCATGCCGCTATACTCGGTGTGAAATCCCCCGACGAGCTCGGATTCGGCCTCGGGCATGTCAAACGGCGTGCGATTGACCTCGGCGACCCCGCTCAAGAAAAACATCAGGCAGCCGACAATGCCCCACGGCGTGAAGACAAACCACTGATCGGCCTGCGCCTCCACGATCCCCACCATCGATAGCGTGCCGGTGATCATAATGACGGCCACAACGGAGAGCACTCCGGGCACTTCGTACGAGATGATTTGCGCCACCCCCCGCATGGCGCCCAGGATGGAGAATTTGCTGCGCGAGGCCCAGCCTCCCATGAAAATGGAGTAGGAGCTGATGGAGGAAATGGCAAACAGGTACAGCAAGCCGACGTTCAAATCGGCCGCGATCATGTTGCGGCCAAACGGCATCACCGCAAACAGGAGAATCGCCGGAGCTAAGGACAGAATCGGGGCGAGGATATGTAGCAGCGGATCGGCTCCGCGCGGCACGATGTCTTCCTTGATCAGCATCTTGATCCCGTCGGAAATCGGCTGGAGCAACCCGTAGACGCCGACACGCGTCGGGCCGAACCGGTTTTGCATTCGGGCGATGATTTTCCGCTCCAGCCACGTCAGGTACATCATGATGAACGGGGCGATGGCGGCGATGACGCCAACGCTCACGGCAATGGAAACCCAGGGCCTCAGTCCGATGGGAAACAGACTGAGCAGCCACCCTTTGGCGTTCACGAACACCTGATCTAACTCCTGCATCTTAGTTCGCTCTTACTTTTTCTTGGCGGCAAGACGGGCATCGACCGTGGCCGCTTCAGTGGGTTTGATCCTCTGGAAATAGTCGTTCGGCTTCAGCAACTTGTCCTTGTTGAAGACCATCTGGCCGAATCGGTCGAATCCTGAGAGCTCATACTGGTTATCCATTTCAATCGCATCGAACGGACAGACATCAACACAGATGCGGCAGGACATGCAGACTGAGATATCGATGTCAAACTCCACGGGATATGTGCGTCCGTGGGCTTTGGCCGGGCGTCCCTGTTCGTCCTTGGCCGGACCGATAATGTGGATGCAGGCAGGAGGACACTCCTGCTCGCAGATTTTGCAGGCCACACAGCGTAAGTTATCAGGTGTTTGATCATAGACGAGGAATGGGAAATAGCGGAACCGCTCATGATGCTGCTGCTTCACATCAGGGTATTCTACGGTAACAAGCCCGTTCGTTGTTGGAATACGCAAGGCACGCAGCAGCCCGCGCCCCCAGGGATACGTCTCGAGGAACGTCTTGAAGGTCACCCCCATGCCTCGTAAGACCCCAATTCCAATCATCTTTAAGTCAAAAGGTAAAAGGCAAAAGGAAAAAGGACAAGGTAAAAGTAAAAAGTCCGCGTCAAATTTTGCCTTTTACCTTGCACTTTTGCCTTTTTCCTTTTTACTTTTTCCTTTCGTTAGCGGTCGACTTCGCCCATGACGATGTCGATGGAGCCGAGGATGATGATCACATCAGCCACTTTGTGGCCAAGGCACATGTCTTCAAGAATCGTCAGGTTTACGAAGCTTGGGGCCCGGATGTGGTAGCGGTACGGCTGCGGCGTGCCGTCGCTGACCAAGTAAAATCCGAGCTCGCCTTTGGGCGATTCGATGCGGCCGTAGGCTTCGCCCTTCGGCGGGCGGAACGTGCGCGGGGCCTTGACCATTGCCAACCCCTTCGGGCTGATGGCAGCACCCGTGGGAATTTCCTTGAGGGCCTGCTGCAAAATCTTCACACTCTCGCGCATTTCAAGGATCCGCACATAGTACCGATCGTAGACATCGCCGACGGTGCCGAGCGGCACGCGGAAGTTAAAGCGCGAGTAGATCGAGTAGCCATCAACTTTGCGGATGTCGTAGTCGACCCCAGAAGCTCGCAACAGTGGCCCGGTCGCACTGGCATTGATCGCGAGCTCCTTCGGCAGGATTCCGACATGTTGGCAGCGCTGGCGGATGATTTCGTTTTCGGTCAGCAGCTTTTCGAACTCATCCAGAAACGCCGGATAGCCATCGACAAGCTTCTCAGCCCGCTCAAGCCAGGCCTCAGGCACATCCTCGCGCACCCCGCCTGGCCGCACGTAGTTGCACATCATGCGAGAGCCGGACGCCGCCTCGAACAGATCTAAGATTTTTTCCCGCTCTCGGAAGGCATACAGCAGCGGCGTGCCGAAAGCCCCCATGTCGTTGAGGAGAAACCCGGTGACGGCCGTGTGGTTGATGAGGCGTGTCAGCTCGGCCATGATGACGCGCAGATACTCGCCGCGCTCAGAGACCGCAATACCGCCGAGTTTTTCGATGGCGAGGGCGAGCCCGAAGTTATTGGACATCGCGCAGAAATAATCGAGCCGGTCGGTGAACGGGAAGCTGGCGATGTAGGTGATGCCCTCGCCGATCTGCTCATGGTTGCGGTGCAGATAGCCCATGACCGGCTTGAGCTTGACGATGGTTTCTCCATCGAGGGTCGCATTCATCCGAAACACCCCGTGTGTGGAGGGATGCTGCGGCCCCAGACTCACTTCGAGCAGCTCTGTTTCAATTGGGTGGGTTTGGCTGTTCATAGAAGTCTAAAAAGGAAAAAAGTTTTCAACTTTTATACACTTTTACGGTATACTTGTCTTAGCCAAAGGAGGCACGCGCCCATGTTAGCAAAACTCACTCGCGGAAACCAACTCACCATTCCTAAAGAGATTGTTGATCGCATTCGCTTGCAGGCCGGACGCGATTATCTGGATGTGACCTACCTCCATGGAGTCATTGTCCTGAAGCCCATCGACGTCGAGGAGCGCATTCCCCCCGAATCGTATGAAGCGTTCCTCAAAGATGCCTTCACGATCAAACCTGGCGATATTGTCGCCGATGAGCGAACCGCCGGGAGTGTGCTCAAACGGCGCATGAAGAAACGGTAGATGCAGTTCATTTACAAGGAGCGCTACCTTAAGCGCTTCGACCATTTCACCCATCAGGAACAAACGCTCATTCGTCAGACTGATCAGCAAATCCGCGTTTACTACTCAACCCGCCAGGCACCGTTTGGCCTGCGGATCAAATTCTTATACGCCAAGGGTCCTGAGAAAATCTTTGAAGCTCGCGTCAGCCAAGCCGTCCGCGTTCTTTGGGGCGAACGCCCCGATGCCGTTTCTTTTGTCCTCGTGGGCACCCACGACGACGTCAAACGCTACCTCCGCTCTCTCCCGTTGACAAGCCGCACGTTAAGGGAATGCTGCGAATATCGAATTCGACATTCATCATTCGAAATTACAAGACGTTTTGGTCTTCGACGACGTAGTCTTTGCGCATGGGGTGGCCTTCGAACTCATCCCACAGCAGAATGCGGCGCAAATCCGGATGGCCTTCGAATGTGACACCGTAGAGATCATACGCTTCCCGCTCTTGAAATTCCGCCCCGCGCCAGATCGGCGTGGCCGAGGCCACGACCGGATTCGTGCGTGGCAAGGTGATCTTGAGGGCAAGCGGGCCATGCTTCTTGGCTATCGAATAGAGGTGATACACGACGTCCATGCGGCCTGCCCCGTACCGCACTGGTGCGGGGCCTGTCCCGCCAGTGGCGGGGTCCGGCGGATAGTCGACCACCGTCAGATTGGCCAGATAATCAAGGTTGAAGTGGTCGTTTTCTTTCAGGCAGCGAAACACCGTCCTGGCATCTTTCGGCTGGACGCGCAGCGCTCCCCCCTCGGCCATGACGAGCACGCCCGGAAGCAGCTCGATGATCAGCGTGGCGATCTCTTCAACAGGACGAAGCATTAGACAGGGGGCTTGGACTCAGTCGTGGGTGGGACCGTCGCGGTCCAGGGGGTTTGCGTTTGTGTCGGGGGCTGCCAGACATCGGGAGTGTACCGAGGACGCAGCCCGCTCGGACCAAATTCAGGGATCGGATACTCGTTCTTCTTCTCCCCCATCGCCTGGCCGAAGCCTTTCTGCTTGATCCGCTCTTGGAGCTTCATCAGCCCTTCCAGCAGCGCTTGCGGCGTTGGCGGGCAGCCGGGAATGTACACATCGACGGGAATGTAATGATCGATGCCCTTCAAGACATTGTAGCCTGTATGGAACGGCCCGCCAGAGGTGGCACAGGCCCCCATGGAGATCACGTATTTCGGCTCGGCCATCTGGTTGTAGAGCCGCACCACCTGCGGCGCCATTTTCTTGGTGACGGTGCCGGCGACGATCATCAGATCCGCCTGGCGGGGCGAGGCGCGGAAAATCTCCGAGCCGAAGCGGGCGATGTCATAGCGCGAGGCGGCGGTGGCAATCATCTCGATCGCGCAGCAGGCCAGCCCGAACTGCAGCGGCCAGATCGAGTTGCTGCGGCCCCAATTGACGAGCTGGTCCCACGTCGTCAAGTAGACGCCTTGCTTCTGAAGTTCCGACTGCAAACCCTGATCTACCGCCATTCAAGCACGCCTTTGCGCCAGGCATAGATCAGGCCAACGGCCAGGATGGCGAGAAACACCGCCATCTCAGCGAAGACGACCGGGCCAAAACTTCTCCAGACAAGAGCCCAAGGATAGAGGAAGACCACTTCCACGTCGAAGACGACGAAGAGCAGCGCATAGATGTAGTACTGCGCGTGAAACTGCACCCAGGGATCGCCGATGGATTCGAGCCCGCATTCATAGGGGGCTTGCTTCGACGGAGCCGGCTTCTTGGGCGCGACGAACCGAGCCAGGATCAGCGGAGCCACCCCGAGGAGGATCGCAGCACAGGTGAGCGCGCCGATCAACAGATACTGCTGAGCGTATGGGTCTGCCATCGCACGGGTATCATATCAGGTTCGTGACACGGGCGCAGAACGCAGCGAAACTATCGCCTCATCGACGGCGGCCATGACGCGGGAGAGCGCGTGCTCAAGCGTGCCGCGCATATGGATGCGCAAGATGCGCCGGCCCCTCTGCTGCATCGCCTGAAAATCGCCTAGTGCTTGTGCCTGCTTCAGCACGCCGAAGGTGAACGGCTCTCCCGGAATGGCGAGGTCTTGGCGCTCCTCGGCGGTGAGCAGGAGAAATACGCCTGCGTCAGGCCCCCCCTTGAACAATTGCCCGGTTGAATGCAGATAGCGCGGCCCGAATTGCAGCATGGTCGCGCACTGCAAGGAGGCTCCCAGGCGCTCCCGCAGACGCATCAGCCCCTCATCCAGCGCGGCCGTGCGCGGCAAAAAGGACAGGAGCGAGACATAGTCATGCGGGCGATGCCGGCGGAAGAAGGCGCTGAAGCATCCCGTCAGCGATGAGGACGCGGCCAGCTCGCGCGCGCCGAACACGGAAAGGTTCCCGTCCATGCAAAGCAACTGACCATCGTCACGCAATTGCCCATCCTTGGCGAATTGCTCCAGCAGCGCCTTCGTGCGATCTTTGCTTTCCTGAACATTCGGCTCATCAAAGGGATTCACCCCCAAGAGGTAGCCCATGATAGCCGTGGCGAAAAACCATTTCACCGCCTCACCCATCACATCATAGGGATCGTCCCACCGCAGACGGACCACCGGATGGCCGTCGCGTTCCAGCGCAGCGCTATAGCGCTCCAGCTCGCGATCCGGCTCAGGCGCGAGCTGCAATTCAACGAAGACGCGATCCGCGCCACGCAGGGATGGCTCCCGGCGCGGTTCGCCGGTCATCGGCGTCATGCCGCGGCCTTGCTTGCCCGTGCTCTCGGCGAGGAGCTGCTCCACCCAGACGCCGAAACTCGCCAGCGCTGGATGGCACAACAGGGTCACCAGGGGGCGCCCCTGCTGCGCGAACGCCCCGAGGGTGGCGGCTAATTTGGCGGCAGGATGCTCGGCCACCGGCACCGCCGCATCGCACCGGGCAAACATCGCGGCGGCGCGCTGCAGCAGCCGCTCCACGTCGATTCCCATCAGCGCGGCAGGGACGAGCCCAAAATACGTCAAGGCAGAAAATCGGCCGCCCACCTCAGCCCCTGTTCCAGGCCCATGCACGAAGAGGTTGCGCGCATGCCATGCCTTGGCGCTGGCCTCCAAGGCAGAACCGGCATCGGTGACCACAAGGCAATGCTCGCCGGGGGCAAGCCCGGCCTGCTGGAACACACAGATGAAATATTTTGAGAGCGCTAAAATTTCATTGGTCGATCCGGACTTGCTGGAGATGATGATGAGCAACCGCTGAGGGTTGCATTGGGCGAGGGCTTGGCGGATGGCCGTGGGATCTGTCGTATCTAACACGGTGAATTCCGTGCCGGGCTGATCAAGGCCAAAGATATTGCGGCACACTTCCGGAAAGAGCCCGCTGCCTCCCATGCCTAACAACACCGTATGCGTCACGCCGGCGCGACGAATGTCGTCAGCGGTCTGTCGAATCTCTTGGAGGCGCTGACTCATGACGGGCTGAATGGTCAGCCACCCGAGCCGCTGGCGAATGGTCGCTTGGACCGAGGGGTCTGCGCTCCAGAGGCTGGCGTCCTGCTGCCAGAGCCGGGAGATCACGCGCTCCGCAGCGAGGCGCTCGAGGGTGGACTGGGGGGAGGGGTGCGAAGAGGCCACTTACCGCTCCGTCGGGACGCTGCGCACGAAGAGCGCGCGGCTGGCGTGATACGTCGTCGCCATCCCGCTGATGTTGATGCGCTTACCGACGAGCTCCGCGAAGCGCTCGCGGATATCGATCTCGCCGTCGCGCCTGGGATGATGCTCTTCCGGAATGATGAGATAGAGCTTCCCGCTATCCGTGATCACCCCGATGGGCTGCCCATGGCGGATGCACTGCTGCCCGCAGGGGATATGGGACTCGCCGCGCTTGCCGAGCTGCAGATAGCAGCTCACATCTACCACCTCGCCGACGATGGTCTTGGGGCGGGCGCCGCGCAACACCTGGCGCTGCCGCGGCGTAGCGGCTGCCTCTCGCGTCGTCTCCGTCCACCGAGCATCAACGGGCGCATTCACCATCAATGTGCCTGGCACAGCGCGCGGGCCGCCTGACCGCCACAGGACGCAGCCGGCGGCGGCCATCCCCAGCAGCGCCGCGCCCACCGCTCGGCCGAAGGCGCTCATGGACTCGCCTCCATGGCATGCGTCAGCAGGGGCTCATGCCCGATCCGCAGCGCGTCATAATACGCCATCGCCTCTCCCCCCATCGTATCCGTATCGGTCATCAGGCCGATCGCCACCACGCGCGGAGCGGGTTCGCCAAAGATCCGCCGATAATCATCGCTCAGGTTGCGCTCGATGACGCGCCATTTCCCCACGGTGGCCATGCCGCTGTCGGCCACAACGATTTTCGAGGTTGAGGCAAATGCGCTGGTCAGGATGGTATCGACCGGCTGCCGCACGGACCAGACGTAGTCGATATTCCGCTTCTGCCAAGGCAGCCCGCGGGAATCAAAATAGACATACACCCGCGCTGCGGTATCCGAGCCGTCTTTCCGATCCAACGCCTCCTGCGCGACCGGCTGTTCGATGCGCCACCGCCAGGAGATCCATGGGTAGCGCTCGGGGTTGAACTTGACCGCCGCCAGCAGGATCGAGGCGCCATCGCGGCTCTGGGCGCGCAGGCAGCGCTGCCCATCATGCTCGACAATCTCATAGCGGGTCTGGCGCCGCAGCTCCACCTCGCGCCACCGCTTCACATCGAGCGTGTCGAAGTCTTCCGACCAGAGGACCGCCGTCGGGGCTGAAGCGATCATCGAAACGGTCGGCAGTGCGGGCGGCAGCAGCGACACGGTCAGCCTCCGCGCTGAGCTGCACCCCGAGGCTACCCCGAGGCCAGCAAGCATGACGGGAACCCATCGCACACAGGCGCGGAGCAGTTGAGGCATGAGCAGGCGATCGGCGCTGCGGCCGACCGGCTTATTTCAACACTTCGGCCGCATCGAGCTCGCCGCTTTTGGCCGAGAGAGTGGCGTACGCGTTGAGCTTCGACCACGTCTGCTTGCCGACGACGCCGTCGTCCTTCAGGCCATGAACCCGTTGAAACTCCTTCACGGCTTCGCGGGTCTGCGGGCCCAGCTTGCCATCGATCGGCCCTTGATAGAACCCGGCGTTCTTCAGCGCTTGCTGAATTTCGCGCGTGGTCGGCTTGATGGTCGACGCTGCGGTGCTAGCACTCGCGGCCGAGGAGGCTTTGGCAGGAGCCGCCATCTCAGGAACGGCTGCGGCTGCCGATACGGGGATCACGGATTCCATCGGCATCGCCGCCAGCACGCCGCCATCGCGGGAGCGCTCCAGCTGTGTGACGCGCTCATCCAAGATGCCCACTTGCGATTGCAGACGGACGAACTCTTTCTGTGATCCCCCAGTCGCGCACCCGGCGAGGAGTGCAAGCATGGTGACGAACAGGCCCGCGCGAAGCACAAACATTGACCACCTCCAGCTGTGTGTTGTGGAGCCCCACGGGCAGAACCCGTGGCACTGGTAACAACGCCCCGATGGGGGCGACATCCCGCCCACCCGCTCGTCGTGACACGACCATGCCGCCCACGGCCGAAGGCCGTGGCGCAATGGCGGGGTCGTTCGATAAGCCGCTTGACACTTACCTGAGTAGTCTAACAAACCGCTCGACGGCGTTCAACCTTGTCGATGCGCGCTGAGGGTCAGAGAATCTGCTTCACGCGCGCGATGAAGTCCCGCGGGTTTTCCGGCCCTTCAAGCCGAAGGTCTTTCCGTTCGCGGCCCGCGCGATCGAAAAAGAGCACCGTGGGAGCTCCGAAGACCTTGAGCCGATCCAAGAAGGCTTGGGCCTCCGCGCTCACCTCGCGGGTCGCATCCACGCGCAAGGTCGCGACCGAGGCGAGCGCTTGCAGCACCTCCGCCTGGCGAAACGTCGTGTGGTCCATCTCAAGGCACGGGATGCACCAATCCGCATACACATCGACCAGGATCGGCTGCTGCTGGCGCTGCGCCTCGGCAAACGCCGCCGCGGTATACGCGCGCCACGCGACACCGGGCCTTGCCTCGGCCCGGGGCCACCCGACCGCCAGCGCCGCAATGATCAACAGCCCCCCCACGACCCATCGGACTCGGCGAAACATCGGAGAGTTCCCTTTCGTGGGTTCCAACCAGCCAAGGTACGCCCCAGCGCCGGAGAGCAGTGCCACCGTCGCCAGCCACACGAGCCGCGTCGGGATCACTGACTTGAGAAAATACAACGCCAGCCCCCACAGCACCACGCCGAGCAGCTTCTTCGTCCACACGAGCCACCCGCCGGCCTTCGGCAGCCGGGCTAATTGATTGGCGCGGAGGCCCAGCAGCACATAGGGAGCGCCCATGCCTAAGCCGAGCGTGAAAAACAGCACGAAGCCGGCGGCCGGATTCGCCATCTGACCGACGAGCAGCAGCAGCGCCAGCAGCACCGGCCCCACACAGGGAGCGCCAATGATGCCAACCACCACGCCCATCAGCGCAGCCCCGCCGTAGCCCGCCGACGTCTTGCCGAATCGCTGCATGAGGGCCGGGGGCAGCCGCAGGTCATAGAGCCCGAACATGCTCAGCGACAGCGCAACCATGATGATGGCGACCCCGAGGAGCACGGCGGGGTGCTGCAGCCATGAGCCGAAGAGCGCTCCGCTGCGCGCCGCGAGCAGGCCGAGGATCGCGTAACTGGCGGCGATCCCCAGCATGTAGCACAGGGCCAGGCGCAGCGTGCGGCCTAGCGCGCCGAAGGCCTGGTGGCTGAAATAGGCGAGGGTCACCGGAATCATGGGATAGACGCACGGCGTGAGATTCATCGCCAAGCCCATGACGAACACGGCCGGCAGCCCCACCCACAGCCCATGCTGCGCAATGAGGCGCTCCACCCATGCGCCATAGTCTCCGGCAAGATGATTGAGCGGTTGCATACGGATGATTATAGCGCGTGCGACGCTCGGAACCAACTCAGCGCGCGGCGGACGGCTTCCTCTATTGGGGTCTGCGGCAGGCCAAGCTCGCGCGTGGTGGCACTACCATCCAGCGCTTGCCCGGAGCGCAGCACGAACGACGGCAGGCGCCAGCGCGGCGGCCGCGTTCCGGCGAGGCGCGCGACCAGCTCGGCAAACTCCTTGAGCGGCATGGCGCGGGTCGTCAGCAGATACGGCGCGCCGACGCGCCCTCGCTCTGCGGCCCGAACATGACCCACGCCCGCATCGCCGGTATAGATGAGATTCAACACATGGTCGACGTAACAGGGCATCCGATATTTGGCGAAGGCGAGGATGAGCCGCCCGGAAAACGCATGGGCGTCGTACTCGCCAAGGCAAATGCTCGGGTTGGTCACGACCATGGGCATGCCTCCGGCCGCGGCCCGCATGGCTTCCGCTTCCATCGCGATCTTGACATCGGCATACAGGGTTCGCTGGCGCTGAATCGTTGCAGCACTACTGGTGAAAACGAGGCGGGCGGGATTCGCCTGCTGGATACGCTCCAGAGTGTTTCGAAGCGACTCGACGCCGCGCGCGATCGCCCCTGCGCGGCGCATGCCGAATGTCGGATAGTAGCCGGCGGCATGAAACACCCACTCGCACCCGGCCAGCGCTGGCGGCAGCCCCTCTGAGGTCTCAAGATCGACGCGGACGCGCTCTACCGGTAACTCGTTGATCACCGTCAGGTATTGCTCACGGTGGTAGGCGGCGCGAACCTCGTGGCCCTCGGCTAAGAGTGCGCGCACAATATGCGCCCCGATGTAACCGGTCGACCCCAACACCAACGCCCGAGCCATAACAAAATTACCAATGACCAAATTCCAACATCCAAACAATCCCCAATGACCGAATGACCAATGACCAAATCGCCGGCAAATGTTTGGTCATTGGTGATTGCTTCATTGGTAATTAATTGGTCATTGGAATTTGGTTATTGGTTATGGGTAAAGTCGTACTTTAGCCACCTGGATGATGAGTATGTTGCTCAAGCAAGTACATGAGCTGTTGAACTTGTTGATCGATGGAGAGTCGGCGATGATTGTAGCGCCAGACGTACTCGGCCAAGTACAGTGGCAAG